>NZ_BAAAUG010000172.1:0-65056 GCF_039533825.1 Streptomyces rectiviolaceus | reverse complement strand
CTCGCCGCTTCGGCCGCGGCGGACGCGGGCCAGAACGAACGCGCCGCCGAACTGGCCCTGCGCGCCGCCCCGCACCTGACCGACCCGGCCGTCCTCGCGCAGCTCGCGCAGGTGCGCGCCGCCGTCGCTCGCGAGCAGGGCCGCCTCGACGCCTCGTACTCCGTACTCCTGGACACGGCCGCCGAGATCGCCCCGCACACGCCGGAGACGGCGGCGTTCATGGCGTACGAGGCGATGACCGCCGCCTGGCTCTCCGGGCACCGGCAGTCGATCGACGAGATCAGCCGCCGCCTCGCCGGACTCGATCTCAAGACTCCCCCGGACGCTCTGCCCTATCTGCCCGCCGCCGAGGGGCTCGCCCGGCTCGCGGCGGGTGACCCGGGCAGCGGACTCCCGCCGCTGCGTGCGCTGTTCGAGAGCCTGCGGGCCGAGCGCCACGACCGCGGGCACACCCTGCGCGAACGTGTCTCGATCGCCTCCTGGTTCTCACCGCTCGGCGATCTCGAGACCGGCAACGACCTCGCCGCCGAGCTGGACCGCGAGTGCCGCGAGCAGGGCGCGCTCGGTCCGCTGCCGCTTGTGCTCCTCATGCGCACCCGCGCGCGGATCTTCCTGGGCCGCCACAGCTGCGCCCTGACGGGCGCCGCCGAGGGCCTGCGGATCGCGCAGGACACCGGACAGCCGCACTATGCGGGGCAGTTGTCGGGCGTCCTCGCCTATCTCGCGGCGCTCGACGGCGACGAGGACCGCTGCCGCGAGCTCGCCGCCAAGGGCGATCTGCGGCAGGTCTTGCCGGGCCAGGTGTGGGGCGGCATCGCGGTCGCCATGCTGGAACTGGGACTCGGCCGCTACGAATCCGCCCTTCGCGCGTACGAGGACGTCGCCGCGAGCCCATCCGGCCACACGATCGTCGTCCTGTACTGCGTGCCGGACCGGGTCGAGGCCGCCGTGCGGACCGGACAGGCCGATTCCGTGCGGGAGTCGGCGCAGGCTTTCGCCGAGTGGGCCGCACACACGGGGGCGGCCTGGGCGGGTGCGCTCGCCGCCCGCTGCCGTGCGCTGCTCGCCCCGGATGCCGAGGCGGGACCGGCGTACGAGGAGGCGCTCGCGCTGCACCTCGACGACGGCCGCCCGTTCGAACGGGCCCGCACGGAGCTGCTCTTCGGTGAGTGGCTGCGCCGCGCGGGCCGCAGGAGCGAGGCCCGTACGCCGCTGCGCTCGGCCCTCGACACCTTCGAGCTGCTGGCGGCGCCGCCGTGGGCCGAGCGGGCGCGCGCCGAGCTGCGGGCCACCGGCGAGAGCCGGGCGCGGCACTCCGGAGACGCGGCGCCCCTGGAACGGCTCACCCCGCAGGAGCGGCAGGTCGTACGGCTCGCGGCGACCGGCATGACCAACCGGGACATCGGCGCCCAGCTGTTCCTTTCGCCGCGCACGGTGGGCTACCACCTCTACAACGCCTATCCGAAGCTGGGCGTCGCATCGCGCGGCGAGCTGGCCCGGCTCGAGTTGCGGGACCAAGAGGAGGCCCCGGCGTAGCCACGGCGGCGTAGCCACGGCGGCGAGGCCGCTCAGGCGAACGAGTCCAGGAGCCGGTTCAGCATCCGGTCGAAGAGCTCGTCCGCGTTCCCCGGCGCGGGCCCCTCCGTGAGCGCCGCCGCGAGCTGCGGATAGGCCCCACCGGCGACCTGCCCTGCCAGATACGCGAACCGCACCTGCTGCTCCTGCTCCTCCGACCACGGCAGTGACCGGGCGCGCTCCGCCATGGCGAACTCGTTGACGACGTACGTCATGACCGAGCCGTTGACCATCCCGATGAGTTCCATCTTGGTGCCGTAGGGCGCGTCGAGCCCCTCCAGGGCGCCGAGGCAGTGCTCCAGGTACCGCAGGGCGTTCGGGCTGAAGCCGTAGAGCGTCGACATGATCCGCGGCAGCCATGGGTGGCGCCGCATGATCTCGCGTGTCTGGCGGCCGAGCGCCATCATCTCGGCGCGCCAGCCGGAGCCGGGCGGTCCCCCGGGCAGCTCGTACTCGCCGCTGACCGCGTCGACCATCAGCTCGTACAGGTCTTCTTTGCGCGGTACGTAGTTGTAGAGCGACATGGTGCCGCAGCCGAGCTCGGCCGCGACCCTTCGCATGGATGCCGCGTCGATGCCGTCCGCGTCGGCGATGCGGACGGCCGCCGCCGCGATGTCCGCCCTGCTGTACGCGGGCTTCGGGCCACGGCCCGCACGCTCGGGGCGCGCCCAGATCACTTCCGGTTCGGCCGCTCGGCCCGCCATTGATCATCACCTCGCTCACCATGTTAGTTACGTACAGCGTACGTAGTGAGGTACCGTACGGACATGACTTCTACGTACGCTGTACTTAGTGAAGGTCTGGAGAAGCGCTTCGGGGAGGTCCACGCCCTGCGAGGACTCGATCTCGCCGTTCCCGAGGGCACTGTCTGCGGGCTGCTCGGGCCCAACGGGGCGGGCAAGACGACCGCAGTGCGGCTGCTCACCACGCTCCAGACACCGGATGCCGGGAAGGCGCTCGTCGCGGGGCACGACGTGGTGCGGGAGGCCGCCGCGGTGCGGCGGCTGATCGGGGTGACCGGGCAGTACGCCTCCGTGGACGGGGATCTGACCGGGCGGGAGAATCTGCGGCTCTTCGCCCGGCTGCTGCGGGCTCCGCGGGCGCGGGGTGAGGAGTTGCTGGAGCAGTTCGGCCTTGCGGACGCCGCCGACCGGCCCGCTCGCACCTACTCCGGGGGCATGCGGCGGCGGCTCGACCTCGCGGCGAGTCTTCTGGTGCGGCCCAAGGTGCTCTTCCTCGATGAGCCGACCACCGGGCTCGACCCGCACAGCCGGGGCGGCATCTGGGACTCCGTGCGGGAGTTGGCCGCCGAGGGGACGACCGTGCTGCTGACCACGCAGTATCTGGAGGAGGCGGATCAGCTTGCGGATGAGGTCGTCCTGATCGACGGGGGGCGTGCGGCGCATCGCGGTACGCCCGCGGCTTTGAAGGCACAGATCGGGAGTTACGTGGAGGTCGTCCTGCCGCGGGACACGGCGGAGCAGGCGCTGTCCGCCGCCGCGGTCGTCCTTGACCAGCTCACCGGGGCGGAGCCGGTCCTCGACGCCGAGCGGCGCACTGCCGGGGTCGTCGCCCTCGACATGGACCTCACGCTGCCGCGGGTCGTTCGCGAACTGGACGCGGCCGGGGTGCCTGTCGTGGACGCGACGCTGCGGGCGCCGACTCTGGACGAGGTCTTTCTGCGGCTTGTCTCCCGCGTCTCCTAGACCGCCGCTTCGCGACGGATTTTTCCCGCCCACCCACCCGATTACCCCGCAGCCTTGGACGCGATTGGCCCGCAGCCCGGGGCCGGTGAGTGGCATTCAATTCATGGAGGTTTCCCTTGAGCGCCATCCTCTACGACGGCACCGCCGTCCTCGGTCGGCATCTGCAGCGCATCAAGCACGCGCCCGCCATCCTCGTCATGACGCAGACGATGCCCATCGTCTTCCTGCTCTTCTTCGGCTACGTCTTCGGCAGCGCCCTCGCCATGCCCGGCGCCGACTACCGCGCCTTCCTCGTCCCTGGCATGCTCGTCGCGACCGCCGCCAACGGCATCATGACCGGCATGTTCACCGCCGCCCAGGACTCCCACCGGGGCGTCATGGACCGGTTCCGTACGATGCCCATGAGCCGATCCGCGGTGCCGCTCGGGCAGGCAGTCGCCGATCTGCTGACCACCGCCGTGGGGCTCGTGCCGCTGATGCTCGTCGGGCTCGCGATGGGGTGGCGGATCGAGGGCGGGCCGCTCCAAGCCCTGGGCGCCTTCGGCCTGTTGCTGCTCTTCCGGTTCGCGACGACCTGGGTCGGCATCCTGCTCGGGCTCGTCTCGCGGAGCGAGGAGGCGGCGGGGCAGCTGGGCGGCGCGACGTTCATGCTGCCGCTGCTCTCGAACGCGTACATCCCCGCCGACGGGCTCCCCGGATGGCTGCGCACCGTCGCCGAGTGGAACCCGATCAGCGCGGTGGCCACGGCGGTGCGTGACCTGTGCGGCAACGCGCCCGTGCCCGCGGACGCCGCCTGGCCTGTGGCGCATCCCGTGGCCGGGGCGATCCTCTGGTCGCTGGCTCTGCTCGCGGTGTGCGTGCCGCTCGCCGTCCGCCGGTACGCGCGCGGGGGACGGTGAGCGGGCTGTCGCGCTCTCCTTCGGGGCGGGCTACTTCTGGGGTTCGAGTTCCGGTCCCAGCGAGGAGAACTTCTCCTGGGACACGACCCGCTTCGGCGGCCACGTGATGTTCGACGGCGGCCACTTCTGGCCCGTCTTCTTCAGGAACCACGCCGGGGGCTCGTACATCGGCGGCTCATAGCCGTCCGGCAGCGCGGTCTTCCAACTCACGCCCTTCGTACGCTCCTTGAACTCGTCCTTGACCGCCTTCAGGCGCTCGGGCTGCGTGATCAGGTCGACCGCCGTCGCCGCCAGATACTTCGCGGCGGCGATCACCGCGGCCTGGCCGGGTGCCGCCGCCGCGCAGGCGGCGGTGGACCAGGTGTGCATCTTGGTGCCGATGGGGGCGAGCGCGGCGCCCATCGAGACGGTGGGGACGTTCCAGCTGATGTCGGCGACGTCCGTCGAGCCGCCGCCCATGAACACCGGGTTGGGCGGCGTCAGTTCACCGACCTTGTCGTGCATGCCCTTCTGAGGCAGACCGAGGGACTCCTGGAGCTCCTTGGCCAACTCATGGGCCTCGGAGGTGAATCGGGGCGGGCCTATCTCCCGCATGTTCGCGTGCAGGAGTTCGGCGAAGGCCTTGGCCGGGAGCTGGTTCCAGCAGGCCGATGTGACGCGGTGGCGGACGGTCGTCTGTGACGCCTTCGCGGCCGCCTCGGCGACCGCGATCACCTTGTCCAGGAGGACCTTGACGCGAGCGGGACTGCCCTCGCGTACGTAGTACGAGATCTCGGCGATCTCCGCGGTGACGTTCGGGATGTCGCCGCCATTGTTGATCACCCAGTGCAGGCGGCCGCTCGGCGCGAGGTTCTCCTCGCGCAGGAACTCCGACATCGTCGCCATCATCACGGCGGCGTCGAGCGCGGACTTGTTGCCGAGCGGGGTGCCGCCGTGCCCGGCCACGCCGAGGAAGGTGAAGGTGACGGCGGTCATCGCGGTGCTGCTGCCCCAGCCCGTCGCGTTGGCCGTCGACGGGTGCCAGTCCAGGAACGCGTCGAGACCGTCGTACACACCCTTGCTGACGGCGTACGTCTTGCCGATCAGCATCTCCTCGGCCGTGGAGCCGAAGAACTTCACGGTGACGGGGAGCCTGTGCTTCTTGGCGGCCTGCGCGACGGCCGCCGCCGCCGCTGCGGCTGCCGTGCCGAGCGCGCTGTGGCCGCAGCCGTGGCCGGGGCCATAGCTGGGGGCGAAGGGGTCGTGGACGTACTCGCGCGGATCGTGGTGGCCCACGCCCTTGTTCTGCGAGAGGCCGGGCAGCGCGTCGTACTCGCCGCTGAAGCCGAGGACGGGGCCGCCATTGCCGTGCGTGAACGTCGCGGTGAACGCCGTCGGGAAGCCCGCGGTGCCGAACTTGACGTCGAATCCGGCCCGTTCGAGGAAATCGGCCTCGGCGATGGAGGACTTCCACTCGCGCAGGGACAGCTCGGCGTTGTCCCAGATCTCGGCGTTCAGGCCGGTGATCCGGTCGTCGTGGGAAGTGATCCAGTCGAGCGCCGCGCGCTTGGCGGGGGTGTCGGCCGCGAGGCCTTCGGGGGGTTCGTAGGCGGCGGGGCTGTCGTCGGCGCCGGCCGCCATCGCCGGGTCCGCGTCGGCGGTCATGACACCGGCGGTGACACCGGCCGCGCCGAGGAGCTGCATGATGTGGCGGCGACTCAGGGGCGGGCCGCTCGCGGGGAGTACCTCATGCTCATGCTGATCGTGCAGGTCACACACGCGCGCACCTCCGGGGGGTGAGGTTGGGTGTATCGGCCAAACAATCAGCCACATTGGCGGCGGAAAGTTGCGGCGTCAACAGGTGCGCATGACACGGGTGTTACGAGAGGGACGTGATGGGTGACGTGTTCAGTAAGGGAGGGGGCGGGTGGGTGGGAGCAATCCGCCGCTGAGCGGCGGCCGAACCCCCGACCACCCGTGGTCAGCGACCCCCAAAGAGCGACCGCCGCAGCCTGCGCAAGGGAGCGAAGAGAGAGACCCTCCGCACACGCGCACCCCGGCCACTGTGGTCATGCGCACCCCGTGAGGTCAGCTCACGCATCAGCAGCGTCGCTTCCGCCGTCTCACGCTGCGGAACGGCGGGACCGCCCAGCACTGCGAGATGGCGGTCGAGACGCGAGCTTGTCGCGCTGCTCCCGCAGGTGATCGCAGGGACACGCGCCCTGCTGCGCACCGTTATCTGTTCCATGTCACTCCCCACCCGTACGAGGGCACCCGGCCCAGGGCAGGTTAACCCTATCGCCCCGCCACGACACTCGTGTATCCCGGTCACAGGATTCACCTACCCCGTAAGGAGGTTGACGATTACTCTCCGAATCCAACTGATTCCAGGGCGAGTTGGACAAGAGGGGCAGAAGTGGGCCGCTCTGAGCCCCCGTCGGGTTCGGTGGTCACGGCCAGTGACCTCGCGGACGCACTCAGACCTGTGGCGATCAACGGCGTTTCGCCGTCGATCAGGCCCAGGGAACGGGGCGCCGACGCGGTCCGCAGCGCCCACAGTTGGTGTACCCGGCCCCGGGGCGGCGCCCCGAGCCCGGTGACGGTGACCACGGCGCGCCGCCTGGACTCCGACGCGACGACGTTGATTCCACGCCCCCACGCGTTCCTCTCCGTACTCGCGCGGGCGTCCGGAGCGGCCAGAACGTGGGCGATCTCACGTGCGTCGGCGCGCTCCCGGTCGAGTCGGTCGTCGGAACGGATCAGCTGGACGGCGAGGATCGCGGACGCGGCCACCGCGAGCGCAGTGAACGCGGCGAACGCGGCAGCGGGCACAAGGAGCGCGCGGGTGCGTGGGGGCGCGCTCGGAGTGACGGGCGCCCGCGGGGGCGGCTCCTGCTCCGTCGTGCGTACGGCGGACAGCACCCGTTCGCGCAGGGCGGGCGGCGCAGGCGTCGCCGCCGCACCCGCCAGACGTGCCGTGCCCTCACCCAGCTCCCTGGTCTCCGCCCGGCAGCGCGCGCAACGGCCCAGATGCCGCTCGAAGCGGCGCAGTTCGCGCTGCTCCAGAGCGTCCAGGGCGTAGGGGACGGCCAGGGAGTGGACGGGCCGACGGGGCCACAGCCGCCCCGCACCGGCCCGGCCGGAGTCCCTGCCCATGTCGCGCTTCATGCCGCCGCGCTTCATGTCGCGCCTCCCGTGGCGGCGCCCAGGCAGTCGCGCAGCCGCAGCAGCCCGTCCCGCATCCGCGTCTTGACGGTGCCGAGCGGGACGGACAGGCGCCGGGCCACTTCGCGATATGTGTACCCGTCGTAGTAGGCGAGGGTGACGGCCTGGCGCTGGAGATCGGTCAGGCGCCGCAGGCAGCGGCGCACCCATTCACGCTCAAGGCTCTCCTCGACCGCCTCGACGACCTGGTCGAACGCGGGGCCTTCGCCGCGCTCGGCCACGCGCCGCTCGCGGTCGCCGGCCGCGCGGACGCTGCGCACCCGGTCCACCGCCCTGCGGTGCGCGAGCGTCAGGATCCAGGAGAGGGCGCTGCCGCGCGCCGGATCGAAGCGTACGGCCGTCCGCCAGAGTTCGAGCAGCACCTCCTGGACCACTTCCTCGGACTGCGCCGGATCACGGAGCACCCGGCGGACCAGTCCGTAGACCGGTCCGGAGACCAGGCCGTACAGCTTCTCGAACGCCTGGTGGTCCCCTCGGGCGATCAGAGGCAACAGCTCGTCGGCCTCCATGCGCGTCCCCCTCCCCCTCTGCCCGGCCCTGGCGGCTCACTTCCTCCGGGGCCGGGTGGCTCATTGCCGGTCGCCCGGGATTCGGGGCGAGAGAAGGCACCGGATTGGGCCGGATGGGAAATGAGGCCAATCCGCTGGGCGCTCCGCCCCGAATGGCATTCGTCAGGCGGCTTGCGCGCACCGCGCGCCGGGTCGCGCGAGCAACAGTGAGGACGGACGCGATGACAGCTATCGCCAAGAGCCGAGCGGGGCGTCGCAGCAAGCGGGGCCTCGCCGCGCTCGTGTGTGGCGCGCTGGCCGCCGGGGGGCTCGCAGCCGCCGGCGTGACGGCACTGGAGCCGGAGGCGGCCGACGCCTCCAGCCACCGGGAGGCCCCGCTGATCTCGGGGCAGCCTCAGTACGACACCACGGACGTGTACGCGTTCGTGAGCCCGGACAAGCCCGACTCCACGACGATCGTGGCGAACTGGCTGCCCTTCGAGGAGCCCGCGGGCGGCCCCAACTTCTATCCCTTCGCCGATGACGCCCAGTACGACGTCCACATAGACAGCGACGGGGACGCGCAGGGCGACCTCCTCTACCGGTGGACGTTCGACACGAAGACCAAGAACGGCGACACGTTCCTCTACAACACCGGGCCCGTGACGAGCCTCGACGATCCGGACCTGAACGTGACGCAGACGTACGACCTGGAGCTGATCAAGCTCAAGGACCAGAAGGTCGTCTCGACCACGAAGGTCGCCGACGACGTACCCGCGGCGCCGTCGCACGTCGGCAAGGCGTCCATGCCGAACTACAAGAAGCTGCGTGATCAGGCCGTGCGGCAGGTCAAGGGCGGGGGCTCGACGTTCGCGGGGCAGGCCGACGACCCGTTCTTCCTGGATCTGCGGGTGTTCGACCTGCTGTACGGCGGCGATCTCTCGGAGGTCGGCAACGACACCCTCAAGGGCTACAACGTGAACTCCCTCGCCCTTCAGGTGCCGACCGCCCAGATACGGCAGTCGGAGAAGCAGCCCACCGTGGGCATCTGGTCGACGACCCAGCGCAAGAACGCGAACGGCAAGTGGTCCCAGGTCTCGCGACTCGGCAATCCGCTGGTCAACGAGCTGGTCGTGCCGCAGAAGGACAAGGACAAGTTCAACGCGTCCTCGCCCTGGAACGACGCGGACTTCCTGAAGTACGTGACCAAGCCCGAGCTGCCGAAGCTCCTGGAGAAGATCTACAAGCTGAAGGCGCCCGCCGAGCCGCGCGACGATCTCGTGTCGGTGTTCCTGACGGGCGTGAAGGACCTCAACCAGCCGCCCGGCGTCCGGCCCGCCGAGGCGTTGCGGCTCAACACGTCCGTCAAGCCCGCGGCTTCGCCCAAGCGGCTCGGGGTGCTCGACGGCGACAACGCCGGGTTCCCGAACGGGCGGCGGCTCGCGGACGACGTCGTGGACATCGAACTGCAGGCCGTCGAGGGCGAACTCACCGGCAACAAGAACGACTTGGGCGACGCGGTGAACGTCAACGACCAGAAGTTCGGCGGGAGCTTCCCGTACGTGGCGCTGCCCACGTCCGGGTCCCGGGGACCGCTGGTCAAGGGTGGCGGCTCCGATGCCAGCTCGGCGCGTGACGCGCTCAACGGCGGGGCCGTGCCCGGGCGTTCGGGGTCCGGCGGTGGCGATGTCACCGACTCCGTGCTGATCGCGTCCGGGGGCGCGGGGGTGGCCGGTGTGCTCCTTGTCGGGCTCGGGCTTGCGTGGTGGCGCAGGCGTGGTTCCACCGGGGTTGCGGGCTGAGCCTTCCCCCCCTATGACCGGCGCGGCCCTCACTCATCCCCCTGCGGGCCGCGCCGTACCTCCTCTTGCGGAAACTATGGAAGGTCCAGTGATGGCATTACCTCGTCCTGCCGGTCGGTCTGTGGTGGCCGCCGTCGCTCTTGCGCTCGCGATCACCGGGGGTGCCGTCGTGGTCGGCGGTGAGGGTGGGTCGGGTCGGCCGCCGCCGTCGTCGTCCGTCGCCGTGGCGCCGGGCGCGCTGCGGGGTGCTGATCTCGATCGTGGCGTCGAGGCGCTGCAGTCCCATCTGCGGGACCAGCCGCGGGACTCCGGGGCGTGGGCCTCGCTGGGGACGGCCTATGTCGAGCAGGCCCGCACCCGGGGTGACCCGTCGCGGTACCGCGAGGCCGAGCGAGCTCTCGACCGGTCCCTGGAGCTTCGGCCCCGCAACGACGCGGGGCTCGCGGGCCGGGCTGCGCTGGCTGCCGCCCGCCACGACTTCACCGGAGCGCTGCGTCACGCGGAGGCCGCGCTGGAGGTGAACCCCTACAGCGAGGGTGCGTTGGCCTCGCGGATCGATGCGCTGGTCGAGCTCGGGCGGTACGGGGCGGCGGCGCGGGCCGCGGATGTGGCCGATGCCCGGCGGCCCGGGGTGCCGGTGTTCACGCGGTACGCGTATGTGCGGGAGCTGCGGGGCGATGTGGCGGGGGCCCGGCGGGCACTTTCGCAGGCTGTGGGCTCAGGCTCGGGCTCGGGTTCGGGCTCGGACTCGGGATCGGGCTCGGGCTCCAGTGGTGGGGATGTCGCTTATGTCACCACCGCTCTGGGGCAACTCGCCTGGCGGCAGGGCCAGTACGGGGAGGCGCTGAAGCAGTGCGGGAGGGCGTTGCGGGCCGACGTCACCTATCTCCCGGCCATGGAGTGCAAGGCGCGGGCGTGGGCCGGGCAGGGCAAGACGGGGCAGGCGATACGGACGCTGCGGGACGTGGTGGCGCGGGCGCCGCTGCCGGGGCCGTCGGTCGCGTTGGGCGAGCTGTACGAGGCGCGGGGTGAGCGGGGGGACGCGGCGAGGGCCCGGGAGCAGTACGCGTTGGTGTCCGCGTGGGTGTCTCTGGCTCGGGCGAACGGCGTGAACGCGGACCTGGACGCGGCGGTCGCGTTGACGGATCACGGGACCCGGGATGAGCGGAAGTCGGCGTTGCGGGCGGCGAGGGCGGAGTGGGGGCGTCGGCAGACGGTCCATACGGCGGATGCGCTGGCCTGGGCACTGCACGTCGCCGGCCGCTCCGCGGAGGCCCTGCCGTATGCGCGGCGCGCCACGGCTACGGGGTTTCGCGAGGCGTCGTTCATGTATCACCGGGGTGTGATCGAGGGGGTGGCGGGTGATGCGGGGGCGGCTCGGCGCTGGATGGCGGCGGCGCGGGATCTGGGGGCAGTGTCATGAGGCCGCGGTCGCTTTCACTGCGCCCTATGGGCGGGGCCGTACGGGTATACCCGTCCTCGCCATCGTCCGGCGGCCGCGGGGCTGCTGCCTTACCGCGATGCCCCCTGACGAGCGCGGCCAACTGCGGATGCGCGGGCCCTCCGGCGCCGGTCCGGCTTGGAGGCGGGGCGGTACCGCCATGCCCCCTCACGCGCGCGGCCAACTGCGGGTGCACGGGTCCTCCGGCGCCGGTCCGGCTTGGAGGCGGGCCCATACCGCCATGCCCCCTCACGCGCGCGGCCAACTGCGGATGCGCGGGTCCTCCGGCGCCGGTCCGGCTTGGGGGCGGGGCCGTGCCGGTATGTCCGTCCTCGCTATCGTCCGGTGGCCGCTTTGGTGCTTCGGGGCTGGAGTGCCGCGAACCGTGCTCCGGGCGGACATACCGCCACGTCCCCTCGGGTGCGCTGCCTACTGCGAGTGTGTGGGGGCTGGTCTCTCTTTTCGTGGCCGGGGTGCGTCGCAGCACGGTTGGGCGTCAGCTGCACGCCCTCCCCGCCCGTCGGCGAGGGCGCCGGCTGTACGCCCTCCCCGCCCCCGTCGGCGCGGATCATCCCCGGCCGTACGCACGCCCTCCCCACCCACCCACCTCTTGGCACCGCGGGGCAATCGGGTGGGTGGGCGGGAGAGGTTGTTCGGTCAGGGGCAGCCTTGGGGAGGGTCGGTGAAGCGGCGGGGGCTTGGCTTCGGGGGGGTTCTGGTCGCGGGGCTCGCTCTCGCGCTGGTGCCCGCCGGGGAGGCCACCGCCCATCCCCTGGGCAACTTCACCGTCAATCGGTACGACGGAGTCGTGGTGAGCCCCGGACACCTCCGGGTCGACCACGCCGAGGACCTCGCCGAGATACCGGCCACTCAGGCCATGCCCCGCATCAAGCGCGTAGGGATGGAGAGTTGGGCCGATGAGCGGTGCGAGGACGCCGCCCGCGGCAGCCGGCTGCGCGTGGACGGGCAGGCGGCGCAGCTCCGCGTGGAGCGGGCCCGGGCGGTCACCCGGGACGGCCAGGCCGGACTGCCCACCCTGCGCGTGGAGTGCGAGCTCGGCGCCCCGCTCCCCCGGGGCACCGAGCTCGCCGCCCGATTCGAGGCCGCCGGACAGCAAGGACCGGGGTGGCGGGAGGTCACCGCGCGGGGGGACAGGATGACCCTCAGCGCCTCGGACGTACCGGAGACATCCGTCTCGAAGCGCCTCACCCGCTACCCGGAGCGGCTGCTCGACTCGCCGCCGGGCGAGGACTCCGCCACGCTGCGGATCACCCCGGGCGGCTCGACCCTGAGCGAGGAGCCGACGCAAGCACCGTCCTCCGTGCTGCCGCGCGGCGCGGACCGGTGGACGCAGGCCCTCACCGGCCTCGTCGCCCGCCATGACCTCACCCCGGCCTTCGCCGGACTCGCCCTGGCCATCGCCCTGTTGCTCGGCGCGCTGCACGCCCTCGCTCCCGGGCACGGCAAGACGTTGATGGCCGCGAGCGCCGCCGCGCGGGGGCGCGCCTCGCTGCGGGACGTCCTCCCCCTCGCCGCATCGGTGACCGTCACGCACACCCTCGGGGTGGCCGCCCTGGGGCTGCTCGTGGCGGGAGGCTCGGCCGCCGCCCCGTCCGTCATCGCGTGGCTGGGCGTGGTCAGCGGCGTCCTCGTCACCGGAGCGGGCGCCCTGCTCCTGCGCAGGGCCTGGCGGCGGCGCAGGCGGCACGCCCATCACCATCACCATCACGCCCACGAAGCGGCGCCCTCGGTCCGCGGCGCCCTCTTCCTCGGCTTCGCCGGTGGCCTCGTGCCGAGCCCCTCCGCCGTCGTCGTGCTCGTCGGCGCCGCCGCCCTGGGCGAGGCCTGGTTCGGGTTGCTGCTCGTCCTCGCGTACGGGGTGGGGCTCGCGCTCACGCTGACGGCCGCCGGGGTCCTCGTGGTTCGGGTCGGGTCGCTCGCCGGGCGGCGGGTCCACGGGCCCCGGTGGCTGCACCAGGCTGCGCACCGCTTCCTGCCGCTCGGCTCCGCCTTTGTCGTGGTCGCCATCGGGTGCGGATTGGTGTTCAAGGGGGCTGCAACCGCGCTCGGTTGAGATAGTTTTGTGGAGAATCGCACGGCTGCGGATGGGGGACCCCCGTGAGCGACGACGAGCGTGTGATCGCGGGGCGCTACCGCCTGCTGTCCCCTCTGGGCGAGGGCGGCATGGGCACGGTCTGGCGGGCCCGCGACGAAGTCCTCGGCCGCGAGGTCGCGGTCAAGGAAGTGCGCGCCCCCGCCGGGCTGCCCGCCAGTGAGGTCGACCGGCTGTACGCACGCCTGGAGCGCGAGGCCTGGGCCGCGGCCCGTATCCCGCACCGCAATGTGGTGACGGTCTATGACGTGGCGAGCGAGGACGGGCGCCCGTGGATCGTCATGGAGATCGTGCGCGGGCTCTCGCTGTCCGATGTCCTGGACGCGGAGGGGCCGATGGCTCCGCAGCGCGCCGCCCGCATCGGCGCCGAAGTGCTCGCCGCCCTGCGTGCCGCCCACGACGCCGGGGTCCTGCACCGCGACGTCAAGCCCGGCAACGTACTCATCGCGAACGACGGGAGGGTCGTCCTCACCGACTTCGGGATCGCCATGGTGGAGGGGAGTTCGGCTCTCACCATGACGGGCGAGGTGGTCGGCTCCCCTGAATTTCTTGCCCCGGAGCGGGCATTGGGGCATCGGCCTGGTCCCGAGTCCGATCTGTGGTCGCTGGGAGTGCTGCTCTACGCGGCCGTCGAGGGCAGTTCGCCGTTCCGGCAGGACACCCCTCTCAGTACGTTGCGTGCGGTCGTCGACGAGGAGTTGCCGCCGCCCCGGAACGCGGGGCCGCTGGTCCCGGTCATCGAAGGGCTGCTGCGCAAGGACCCCGCCGCGCGGATCTCCGCCGCCGATGCCGAGAACCAGCTGCGGCTCGTCGCGGCGGGCGGCACGCCGCAGGTGGCGACGCCCCTGCCGTACATGCCGACCGTCACGTCACAGCAGCAGCATCATCAGCAAGCGCCCGCTCCTCTTCCGTTGCCACCGGACCGGCAGGAGCCCGTCGTCGGCACGACCACCACCGTCGCGCCGACCCGTTCGCGCCGCACGGTCCTCGTCCTCACCGCGGGCCTGGTCGCTCTCGCGCTCGCGCTGGCCGGGCTCACGTACGCCCTGGTCAATCGTGACGACGGAGGCGGGGGCGGCGGCGGAAACGGCGCGTCCGAAGGCAGCGGAGGAGGAAACGGCAGCGGCGGGAGCGGCGGCGACGGCTCCGACGGCGGCAAGAACGGCGGCAGCGGTACGACGGGCAACGGAAACGGCAACGGAAACGGCGGAGGGTCGGGCGACGACGGTGACGGTGGCTCCTCCACCGGCGGCAGCTCCACTGACGGTGGCGGCTACGGCGGAGGGTCGACCACTCACCCCGCGCAGACCGTCAAGGTCTCGGTCACCGGCGCGAACACGCAGTACAGCGGCGCATGTCCGCCTGCCGCCGGGCAGGCTCCCTCGTTCACCGCGACGTTCACGGTGGGCCGGGTTCCGGTCACCGTCGACTACCGCTGGGTGACCAAGTCCGGTGAGCCGGGCGACCCCGGCTGGAAGACGCTCAGCTTCGCCTCCGGCGGCGGCAGGACCAAGCAGGTGCATCACACGGAGACGGTCGAGGGTGAGCCGGGCTCGACGTATCAGAACGAGATCAGCGTGGAGGTGCGCGGCCCGGTGAAGGCCTCGTCCAACTCCGTTGCGTACTCGGTGACATGCGAGGAGGAGACCCCGACGGGCGGAGCCTCCTCCTATGCGCCGAACTGAGTGGGTCAGGAAGCTGCCGCGCTGAACACAGGGAGGTAGCCGCCGGACTGGCCCGCGGCCTTGGGGTGGTAGGACTCGCCGATGTTGGTCCAGTTCACGCTGTGCAGCCACGCGTCGCCCGAGCAGATCTCGTGCCCGGTGAAGGTGGAGGTCACATCGCCGAAGGTGAAGCCGTGGTCGGCGGCGCGCTTGGCGGTCGTGGAGTTGAGGAGGTCGGCCGCGCTGTTGATGGCGGTGCGCTCCTTCTCGGAGAGGCCGGCGAGGCAGCCTCCGCCGAGCTTGTAGAAGCGCGGGTAGCCGAGCACGACGACCTCGGCGGCCGGTGCCTTGGCGCTGATCGCCGTGTAGACCTTGTCGAGGTTGCCGGGCAGTGTCGTCTCGACGTAGCTGCGGGCCGTCGCTATCCGCGCGAGACAGGTGCTCTCGGACTGCAGGACGCAGGTCGTCATGACGTCGGCGAAGCCGGCGTCGTTGCCGCCCACGGAGAGGCTGACGAGGCCAGTTCCCGAGCCGAGCGGGCCGAGCTGGTTGGCCACGACGTCACCGGTACGGGCACCCGAGCATGCCGTGAAGTTGAAGCTGGAAGGTGAGTTGGCGGCGGCCCAGAGCGCGGGGTAGGCGCGCGGGGTGCGCTTGCAGTTGCCGCTTCCGCTGTCGTATCCGCCGGCTCCGACACCGGACGAGTAGGAGTCGCCGAGCGCCACGTAGCCGGTGGCCGCGGCTTGTTGATCGATCTGCTGGTCCGCTTGAGCCGCTGTGGCCCCGGTGAGGGCGAAGGCGGTGGCGAGGAGGAGTGAGGAAGCGTATGCCGTGATTCGGGACAATCTCATGGAACCTCCCTTAGCAGGATTTCTGCCTCGACTGTGGTACCACTCCCCCCAGGTCGCCGATAGTGTTCATGTCAACGAGTTCTCCTGTAATTCCCTTGCCCACCCGGGGAGTTCCCTTCCGGTTCAAGGACCCGACAACGGACATCTCCACACTCCCTCCGCATCTTGACGCGCTGCCGTCCACTGCGCGACATTGAAGCCCGGCATCCGGCGCGTCGGGGGGCAAAGTCGCCAATGCAGACGATCAGGATCAAGGCACCGTCATCAGACACCGGGCGAGAGCCCGGGGACCGGCCGAGCCGGCACGAGGACGCGCTGCCGCTGCTCGCGGGCATGGCCCTTGCGGTCGGGGCGGTCGGCGCGGTGCTCGCGCTCACGGACATCGATTCACCGCTGCGCGGCCCCTTCACCCTGTTCTTCCTGCTGGCCGCCCCCGGCGGGGCAATAGCCGCCACCCTCAGAGGACTTGAGCCATGGGGCCGGATCGTGGCTTCCATTTCCGGGGCCGTCGCGGTCAACCTGTTGGTGGCCCAGGCGATGCTGGCCCTGCACATGTGGTCGGTGCGCGGCGGGGTCGCCGCCATCGCCGTGATCGGCTCGCTCATCCATCTGCTGGTACTGGTACGGCGGCTGAGACGCCGTACCCCGACGAGGCGGACCTCCTGACGTGGACATCACCGTGCACCGCCCCGGAGAACTCACCGCTGCGGACCGGGTGGCCTGGACAGCGCTGCAGTCCAAGGCCCACCTCAACGGCTCACCGGAGCTGGCCAATCCGTTCCTCTCCCCTGAGTTCACCCTCGCGGTGGGCCACTGGCGGCGCGGGGTGCGGATCGCGGTCGTACGCGAGGCGGGGGAGCCCGCGGCCTTCTTCCCGTTCCAGAGATCCATCACCGGCGTCGGCCGGGCCATCGGCCTCGGCGTCTCCGACTGCCAGGGCCTGGTGCACCGGCCCGGCTTCACCTGGGACGCGCGAGAACTGTTACGGGCCTGCGGGCTCGCGATGTACGAGTTCGACCATCTGGCCGGCGGCCAGGGGCCGTTCGAGGCGGGCGCCTCCGGCTCCTTCGCCTCCCCCGTCATGGACATCGACCAGGGGTACGAGGCATATCTGCGCCAGCTCAAGGCTAAATCGCCCAAGTTCACCCGCACGACCCTCGCCAAGGAGCGCAGGCTCGGGCGCGACCACGGCAGCGTGCGCTACGTACACGACGAGCGCGACCCCGCGGTCCTTCGCACCCTGATGGAGTGGAAGTCGGCCCAGTACCGCAGGACCGGCCGCAGCGACCGCTTCTCGCAGCCCTGGATCAGCCAGCTCGTGCGGCAGCTCTTCCACACCAGGTCCGATCAGTTCGCCGGCCTGCTCTCCGTGCTGTACGTCGACGAGGTGCCGGTCGCCGCGCACTTCGGGCTGCGCTCCGAGCGGGTCTTCGCCCAGTGGTTCCCTGCCTACGACCCCGCGTTCGCCAAGTACTCGCCCGGACTGATCCTGCATCTGCGCATGGCCGAGGCGGCCGCCGCCGACGGCATCGCGTATCTCGATCTCGGGCGGGGCCAGAAGCAGTACAAGGACTCCCTCAAGACACGCGAACTCACCGTGTCCGAGGGATGGGTGGCTCTGCGCCATCCGGCAGCGATCAGCCACCGGGCGCGGCGCGCTCCGGTCAGGGCGCTGCGCAACACCGTCTTGTCCCGGCCGGAATTCTTCGAACCGGCCGACAGGCTGCTCAAACAGCTGGGGAAAATTCGATCAAGAAAGAAAGAATAAGGGGGAAGACGACGGGAACAGGGCACTCCGTATGTGCCCGCCAAGATTGGCCAAATCATCGAAAACGTGAGGCCACGTTCCAGGTCTTGCCATAAGGTCTCAATCATCAATACCGTCGTACATCCACCCGCATCGGTCCATCACGCAATGCGATCTAGGGGAGGGCTCAAG
Source organism: Streptomyces rectiviolaceus (assembly GCF_039533825.1). Classification (NCBI taxonomy): domain Bacteria; kingdom Bacillati; phylum Actinomycetota; class Actinomycetes; order Kitasatosporales; family Streptomycetaceae; genus Streptomyces; species Streptomyces rectiviolaceus. The sequence continues at coordinate 47,374 of NZ_BAAAUG010000172.1, read as the reverse complement.
ATCGCGGTGGTCCCGGCGCGGGGCGCGGTAGGGGGGTGCCGTGCTCGGCGACTGAATCCGTGCCGAGTCACGTCCCGCGCGATGCCAGCTCACTCGGCATGCACGGAGATCTATTTCGTCATGCGCAAGTGAGAACCCCCCTTTCGAACCGGATACATAGCCGGACTGCCCGGGGGTGGGCGGTCCACCGGACGAGAGGGACCAGACTCATGACTTCTTTTGTGCGCCCGGCGACCGAGCCGGGCCAGGGCCAAGACCCGTTAGAAAAGCCGAAGCTGCCGGGTAACTACCGGCCGATATCGACGCACTTGGCGATCACACCGCCGGTGAGCGTCGTGATTCCCGCGATGAACGAAGCAGAAAATCTTCCCTACGTCTTCAAGACACTCCCGGACTGGATCCACGAGGTCGTGCTCGTGGACGGAAATTCCACCGACGACACGGTGGCCGTCGCGCGGGAGCTGTGGCCGGACGTGAAGATCGTCCGGCAGCTGGGCAAGGGCAAGGGTGACGCCCTGATCACCGGATTCGAGGCGTGCACCGGCGACATCATCGTGATGGTCGACGCGGACGGCTCGGCCGACGGGCACGAGATCGTCAGCTATGTCTCCGCCCTCGTCTCGGGCGCGGACTTCGCCAAGGGCTCGCGGTTCGCCAACGGCGGCGCCACGGACGACATGACGCCGATCCGCAAGCTCGGCAACCACGTCCTGTGCTCCGTCGTGAACGCCAAGTTCGGCGCCCGCTACACCGACCTGTGCTACGGCTACAACGCCTTCTGGCGGCACTGCCTGGACAAGATCGACCTCGACTGCACGGGCTTCGAGGTGGAGACCCTCATGAACATCCGGGTGGTCAAGGCCGGGCTCAAGGTGCAGGAGATCCCCAGCCACGAGTACCTCCGCATCCACGGCAGCAGCAATCTCAGCGCCGTGCGCGACGGTCTGCGGGTCCTGAAGGTGATCCTCACGGAGCGCTCCAACCGCCGTGGGCAGCAGCGCCGCCCCCGTGGCGTTCCCTTCCGCACGCGTCAGGGAGAGGTGTCTTGAGCGCTCCCGACCACCACGGGGGAAGCACGATGGCGGGCCTCGTCGACTTCTCAGTCGTCATCTGTGCCTACACCGAGGACCGCTGGGAGGACATCCTCGCGGCGGTCGCCTCGGTGCGGGCACAGTCCCTGACGGCACTCGAGACGCTACTCGTGGTGGACCACAACGCCTCGCTCCTGGACCGGCTCGCCAAGGAGTACAAGGAGACCGAAGGGGTGCGGGTGCTCGCGAACGCGGGCCCCCGCGGCCTCTCCGCGGGCCGCAACACCGGCATCGCCGCCTCCAGCGGCGAGATCATCGCGTTCCTCGACGACGACGCCGTCGCGGAACGGGACTGGCTGCACCACTTCGCCGAGGGGTACGCCGATCCCAAGGTCTTCGCGGTGGGCGGACGCACCATGCCCATCTGGGAGTCCAGGCGCAGGCCCGCCTGGTTCCCCGAGGAGTTCGACTGGGTCGTCGGCTGTACGTACAAGGGGCTGCCCGAGGGCCGCGTGCGGGTGCGCAACGTCCTGGGCGGCAACGCCTCCTTCCGTCGCACCGCCTTCGAGGCGGCGGGCGGCTTCGCGACCGGCATCGGGCGCGACGGCGACAAGCGCCCCCTTGGCGGCGAGGAGACGGAGCTGTGCATCCGTCTCACCCGGGCAAGGCCGGACGCGATCCTGCTCATCGACGACCGCGCGGTGATCCACCACCGCGTCCCCGCGGCACGGGAGCGCTTCCACTACTTCCGCACGCGGACGTACGCGGAGGGTCTCTCCAAGGCGCTCGTGGCCCGAAGTGTCGGCACTCAGAAGGGACTTGAGTCGGAGCGGCGGTACGCCACGCGCGTCCTGCCCGCCGGTGTCGGGCGCGGGCTGCGTGACGCGCTGCTCGCGCGTCCTGGCGGCGCGGGCCGCGCGGGCGCCATCGTGGCGGGCGTGGCAACGGCGGCCGGGGGGTACGTGCTCGGAAGTGTCCGCGCGCGCAGGGGAGGCGCCACTTTCTCGGTCGTGGAGATCGAGAAGGACGTGGACGGTGAGGAGAGGTCTGCCGCATGAGCACGGCACCGAACGGCCGAGGGGGAACGCCGTGAACGCCCCCGTGCCGATACTCATGTATCACTCGATCGCGCATGAACCGACCCTGGAGACACGGGAGTTGTCCGTGTCTCCGAGGGCGTTCGCCGAGCAGCTCGAGCTGCTCGGCGAGCGGGGGTTCACGCCGCTGAGCACGTCCGGGCTCGCCGCGATCTGGCGAACTCCCGGCCGGGCCCTGCCGCCGAGGCCTGTCCTGATCACCTTCGACGACGGCTATGAGGGCGTGCACCGGCACGGGCTGCCCGTGCTCGCCAAGCACGGCTTCGCCTCGACGCTCTTCGTCTCCACGGGGTGGCTGCGCGGGGCGCACGACACCGGGGGCGGCCTCGACCTGATGCTCGACTGGGACCAGGTGCGCCAACTGGCCGCGGCGGGCACGGAGATCGGCGGACACAGCCACACGCACCCGCAGCTCGACCAGCTGGACGACGACGACCTCTGGTTCGAGCTGCTGCGCTGCAGGGAGATCGTGACCGACGAACTCGGCACCCGGCCGACCTCCTTCGCCTACCCGTACGGCTACTCCAGCCGCCGGGTGCGCCACACGGTGCGCGGCGCCGGGTTCGCCCAGTCGCTCGCGGTCAACAACGGCCTCGCGCGGCGCAACCAGGGGCCGTACGCCCTGCAGCGGGTGACCGTGCGGCGCTCCACCGGCATCGAGGAGTTCGAGCGGCTCGTCGAGGGCCGTGCGATCACCCGCACCTTCGCAAGGGACTGTGCCCTCACCAAGGGGTACGCAGTGGTCCGCAGAGTCCGACAGGCCCGCCGGAAGGCAACTCGTACCCGTGTCTGACACGTCGACCGCCCAGGCAGACGTCTCTGGGTCTCCCAGCACCGAACAGCAGCCGCCGTCCGGCAAGTCGGGCAGGCCGCGCAGAATGCGGCTGCCCGGAACGGGCGGCTCCGGCGGCGGGAGTCCCCTGTTCCGCAACGCCTACGCGCTGATGCTGAACACCGGCATCTCCGGTGTGCTCGGCCTCGGCTTCTGGCTGGCCGCCGCCCGGTACTACTCCGAGTCGGCGGTCGGCCAGGGCTCGGCGGCGATCGCCGCCATGAAGTTCCTGGCGGGACTCACCGCCCTCACCCTGATGGGGGCCCTCGCCCGCTTCATCCCCGTCGCGGGGCGCGCCACGGGCAGGCTCATCTTCCGTACGTACGCGGGAAGTTCACTGGTGGTCGCGTGCGCCGCCCTGATCTTCCTGTTCACGCTCGACCTGTGGGGACCCTCGTACAGATTCCTGCACGGCCCGCTGACCGGCCTCGGCTTCATCGCCGCGGTGGTCGCCTGGTCGCTGCTCACCCTGCAGGACGGGGTGCTCACGGGGCTGCGCAGCGCGCTGTGGGTGCCGGTCGGCAACACCATCTTCTCGGTCGTCAAGCTGGGGCTGCTCATCGCGGTGGCCGCGGCGATCCCGACGGCCGGCGTGTTCGTGTCGTGGGTCGCCGCCATCGCCCTGTCGGTCATACCGCTCGGCTGGCTGGTGTTCCGGCGGCTCGTGCCACGGCACGTGAAGGCCACCCAGGACAAGGCGCAGCCGCCGACGCTGCGCGAGATAGGCCGCTTCCTGGCCGGCGACTACACGGGCTCGCTCTTCTCGCTCGCCGTGGTCTATCTCGTGCCGGTGATCGTCGCCTCGCAGGTCAGCTCGGTTGACAACGCGTACTTCTACATCACCACCACGATCGGCGGCACGGTCAATCTGCTCGCCATCAACATGGGCGCGTCGCTGACCGTCGAGGGCGCGCACGACCCGGCGCGGCTCGCGGCCAACACCCGGGCCGCGCTGCGCCGCATGGCGCGCATCATGCTGCCGGTGTGCGGTCTGCTCTTCGTCGCCGCGCCCTACATCCTGCGGGTCTTCGGCCAGGGGTACGCGGACGCGGCGACGCCTCTGCTGCGCTGGTTCGCGGTGGGCGCGGCGCTGCGGGTCGTCATGGAGACGTACTTCGCCGTGCAGCGCGCGCAGAGCCGTACGTCCGGGATCGCCTGGATGCAGGGCCTGTTGTGCGTCCTCGTGCTCGGCCTGACGCTGCTTCTGCTGCCGCGGATGGGTCTTACGGGGGCGGGCGTCGCGGAGATCTCCAGCCTCGCGGTGATCGTGGCGATCGCGGCGCCGAAGCTGTACCGGGTGGCGCGGGGGGTTCCCTCCTCCGAGCCTGCCGACGCGGCACCGGACGGTGATCTCGCCGACCTGGGGACGCCCGAGGCACCGGAGCGGCCGCAGGAGACGAAGGAGCGGCGCGGGCCCGCATGGGCGCTGCGCGAGACACTGGACTCGGAAACCCTGCAGCTGGCCGTGCAGATGGACTTCGAGCATCCGGAGCGCAGGCCCGACATGCGCCCCGGGCTCGGCACGCCCGCGTCCGGGACGCCCATGTCCGGAACGCCCGTGTCCGGAACGCCCATGTCCAGGACACCGGCCTTCGGGAAGGCCGCTTCCGGGGAGCCCGCTTCCGGGAGGTCCGCGGGCGCCGGTGACGAGGGGGACGACATGGAGCACCGGCCGACCTGGGCGTTGAGAGCACCACTCAGACCACACGAACCGGCGGCGTCCTCGCCGGTGCCGCCTTCGGTGTCATCGGCCGTCACGGCGCCCGCCGAGGAGCCGGGCACCGACACACGCCTGCCCGAGGCCCCGCCCGAGCCCGTCGCCGCGCCCGGACCGCTCCCCCGGCGCCGCTCCCTCTTCATGGCGCTGCTCCTGGCCTTCGCGGTCGCCCTGTACTGGCTGCCCTCCCTGGGCATCACCGAGGCGGACCTGGACACGATGGGCGGGCTCGGACTCATCTCCGTCCTGCCCGCGCCGACCCTGGTCGGGGCCGCGCTGCTCGTCGTCGTCTTCGCCTCGCTGCTCTGGACGGAACGGCCGCACAAGGCCCTGCTCCTGGCGACGCTCATCGCCACGGTGGTATGCCTGCACGCGCTGCCCGCCGTGCTCGAGGACGAGCCGCGGTTCGCGACGGCCTGGCAGCACCTGGGCTTCATGGAGTACATCGACAGGACCGGCTCGGCGGTTCCCGACCTGGACGCGCGCTGGAGCTGGCCCGGGTTCTTCGCGGCGGCCACGTTCGTGGCGAAGGCGTGCGGCGTCTCGGACATGACCGAGGTGATCCGCTGGTGGCCGCTGGCCATGCAACTGCTGTATCTGGCGCCGATGATGCTGCTCGTGCGCTCGATGCGGGCTGCCTGGCGCGCCAAGTGGGCCGGCCTGTGGATCTTCGCCCTGAGCGGCTGGGTCGGTCAGGACTACTTCTCCCCGCAGGGCTTCACGTATCTGCTCTATCTGGTGTTCGTCGCGGTGCTCCTCGTGTGGTTCCGCGCGCCGCACGTGCTGTGGGCCAAGCGGCGCCCGGGCGAGCTGGAGGTCGAACCGGCCGACCGGCGCCAGCGCGCGGTGCTGCTCGTGGTCCTGATCGCCCTGTTCGCGGCGACGGTCCCTGCGCACCAGCTCACGCCGTTCGTGATGCTCGGCGTCCTGGCCGCGCTCGTCCTGGTGGGCCGCTCGGAGCTGCGCGGCCTGCCGATCCTCTTCGCGGTCTTCGTCGCCGTCTGGGTGGGCTTCCTCGCGGAGCCGTACTGGTCGGGGCACTTCGACGAGCTGTTCGGCGGGATCGGCGGCGTCGGCGGCAATGTGTCCTCATCCGTGTCCGGGCGCATCGAGGGCGGCAGTTCGACCCATCAGCTCGTGCTGTACGCACGCGTGGCGCTGGCAGGCGGCGTCATGGCGCTTGCCTGCTGGGGCTGGTGGCGGCGGCGCGAGCACAAGTACACGGAGCGCTCGCTGCTCGTCCTGACCTTCGTGCCGTTCCTGGGCTTCGGCATGCAGTCGTACGGCGGCGAAATGGCGCTCCGTGTCTTCATGTTCGCCCTGCCTGGCGCCGCGCTCCTTGCGGGACTCGCCCTCTTCCCGCGCGCGGGCATCACCGCCAAGGAGCGGGACCGCGACCGGGTGAGCCTGGCGCCCATCGCCGCGCTGATGGCGGGTCTCGTCCTGATGGGCGGCTTCCTCGTGGCGCGCTGGGGCAACGAACCCTTCGAGCGGACCCGGTCCGGCGAGGTCGCCGCGATGGAGTACGTGTACGAGCACGACGACCCGACGGTGCGGCTGCTGTGGATGAGCGACGACACGGTCAACAACGTGACGCCCGCGATGCCCTGGGGCACACGTGACATGGAGAAGGTCCAGTACGTCCCGACCCTCGCCCCGGCCGACCCGGTCCTGGTCTCCAGCCTGGTGAAGGCGCTCAAGGACGCGGGCCCCAACTCGTATCTGATGATCAACAAGGGCCAGACGGTCTATCTCCAGATGGACGTGGGCTACTCGAGCACCTGGGATTCCCGGCTGATCACGAACCTCGACAACCGCCAGGAACTGAAGAAGGTCCTCACGAACGACGACGCGACCCTCTACACACTGCGCAAGCAGCCGAACGGCGCGGTCGAGAAGGCCGCACCAGGACCGATCGGCCCGCAGGTGACATGGACTCCCTGGTCGGTGATCGGCGCGCTCGCGGCGATCGCCCTGGTCCTGCTGCTCGCCGCCCGTGAGGTCGTGCGGGTGGCGGTGGAGCCGAGCGTGCGGCAGCTGCGGTGGCTGCAGAGCAGCTTCTGGTTCTCGCTGCCGCTGCTCGCGGTGCTGCTCGCCTCGCTGATCCAGCGGTTCCTGACGATGGCGTGACGTGGTGCGCGACGGGGGTGGGCGGCTGAGGGGGTGGGTGGCTGAGCGGATCACCGCTTCAGCCACTTCACCTCGTACCCCTGCATCTCGAACCGCTTCCCGTCGACCTTCGCGTTGATCGAGCGGTCGAGGGTGTTCACGACGAGCACCGTCTTCTTGTCGGCGAGGACGCGGACGTTCGGTACGTCGTCGGGGGCGACGGAGACTTTCTCGTAGTCCGTGCCGGGCGGGAACGCTTCGTTGAACCGGGCGAGCATCTTCATCATGGGCAATTCCGTGCCGCCATCGCGGAGTTGGGTGGAGCGCCACAGGCAGCCCGCGCAGCTCTCGCCCTTGTTCTGCGGGTTCCAGTAGAAGCCGCTGCTCGCGCCGCCGCGGGCCATCGCCATCAGGCCTGACGCCTGGACGGCTACGCGGTGCGACTCGGACCAGCCGTCGCGGTCGTCGTTGCTGTCGCCCGGTTCCACGTAGTACTCGGCCCACCACAGCGGCAGGTCGCCGCTGCGCTCCCGCACCCACTTGCCGACCGCCGTGAGCTTGTCGGTGGCCTTGAACTCGTCGGGGAGCATCTCGTCGTCGACGGTGTAGCTGGAGCCGTCCACGACGACGAAGTCCGCGCCCGTCTTGTTCTTGTTCCAGTAGTCGAAGGCGTCGAGGACCCGCTGGTCCATGCGGCCCCAGGCGCCCTTGACCTTCGTCGACGCCCCCTCGGTCTGGCGCGGGTCGACGCTGTCCATGACGAGGTAGGGGCCGCCGACCATGATGTCCTTGTTGACCTTCTTGAGCTCCTTGTGGACCAGGTTGTAGAGCTCGGTGTAGCCCTCGTAGTCCCAGCGGGCCTTCTCGTTGTTCCAGAAGCCCTTGAACTCGTTCCAGACGATGAAGTGCCGTACGTCCGGATAGCGCTTGGCGACGGTCGCCGCCAGCTTGGCGAAGTCCTTGTAGTGGGCGCGCTCCGGGGCGGTCTCCAGGGACTGCTGACTCCAATTGGTGCTGCCCGCGCCGGGCTTGCCGCCCTTCATCCAGTCCGGGGCGCAGCACAGGGTGACGACCGGCGTGCCGTCGGTGGCGCGGATGAAGTCCATCCGCCGGTCCATCTCCGTGAAGTCGTAGCGCCCCTTGACCGGCTCGGGGTTGCTCGCGCCCCAGCCCATGATGTGCTGGATCTGCGGCAGCGCGCGGGGCTGCTCGGCGAGCATCGTCTCGGCGCGCCGCGTGGCGGCCTCCGTGCCCTCGTCCGCGCTGTACTGGGTGTGGGTGAAGCCCCAGCCGACGGCCGACTTCGCCTCGTCGGGCGGGACGGCGGGCGTGCCGTGCACCTTGTCCCCGTCGCGCGTGGTGCCCTCGGTGCCCTTGTCGTCACCGGGGAGCGTGGTGATGACGGTCAGGATCAGGGCCAGTGCGGCCAGACCAACTCCGAGCAGCGCGGTGAGCCGCCACCGCTGTGCCCCCGAATTCCACCCATGACGTCCCATCAAGGGCAAGAGTATCCGTGGGAGTTGGCGGTAGCACAGGTTCCGCACCACAGGTTTGCAACAGGACACAGAGCACCACACACGGGACACATGGCGGAAACCCGGCGGGAACCCGGCGGCTGCCCGCACCTGAACGGAGTACGTCGGAGTACGTAAACCGGGATGCACAAGGGCACTTGCGTGCCGGATCATGGCGGCATGTCTGCGAACCCTCAGGACACCCTGCCGATCCGGCTCAACGTCGACGACAGCGACTCTCCGTCGGATGTCGTGGACGCCCTCTTCCTCGGCCGTTTCGCCACCGGCGAGCAGCCCTTCTCGCACAGCTCGAACATCGACCGCGTCAAGTCCGGCTCCACGCTGCTGCCGCCGGGTGCGACGGTGCTGCGCGCCGCCCGCGACGACGACCGCAGCGCCACGCTTGCCGAGGGCGACGGCTGGACGCTCCTGATCTCACGCTGGAACCGCGGCGCGGACGTCACGGTGACGGCGACGACCGCCGACCTCGCGGAGAAGGTCCTGAAGCAGGCGACGGACGGCGCGCAGGACGAGCCCGAACCTCAGCCGGACAACGTGACCATGGGGTTCTGGTACGTGTCCCCGAGGCGCGGCCCGCACCGCACCACCCGGCAGATCGCCGCCGGTACGTGGGAGGAGGTGCGGGAGAACTACACCGCGCCGGTCGCCGATGCCATGGACTCCCTGATGAAGACGGTGCCCGAGAACATCGCGGGCCGCCTCCTGCTGCTGCACGGCCCGCCGGGCACGGGCAAGACGTCGGCGCTGCGGACGCTCGCGCGGTCCTGGCGTGACTGGTGCCAGGTGGACTGTGTCCTGGACCCCGAGCGGCTGTTCAGCGACGTCGGCTATCTGATGGACATCGCGATCGGCGAGGACGACGGCTCGGCGAAGGGCCGCTGGCGGCTGCTGCTTCTGGAGGACTGCGACGAGCTGATCCGCGGCGAGGCCAAGCACACCGCCGGGCAGGCGTTGTCGCGGTTGCTGAACCTGACGGACGGGCTGCTCGGGCAGGGCCGCAACGTCCTGGTCGGCGTGACGACGAACGAGGACCTGGAGCGGCTCCACCCGGCGGTGGTCCGTCCCGGGCGGTGCCTCGCCCGGATCGAGGTCGGGAGCCTGACCCGCGCGGAGTCCATCGACTGGCTCGGCACGGACGAGGGGGTTCCTCGCGAGGGCGCGACGCTGGCCGAGCTGTACGCGTTGCGGCGCGGCACGTCGCCTACGTCGGTCCCGGAGCCTCGGGAGGGGGCGGACTCGGGGCTTTACCTGTAGCCCGGCGGGCGCCGATACGACAACGCCTCAAGTACCGCCCCGGCGCAGGCTCACCCCGAGTCCCCGTAAGCCGCCCGCAACGCATCCCGCGCAGCGGCAAGCGCCCCCGCCTCGGAGAGGCCGAGCCGCTGGGCCCGCTCGGCAAAGGCCTGGGCCGCAGCCGAGGCCTCCCGCGCGGCGGCGTCCCCCGCAGCTGCCACGAACGTCCCATGACGCCCCCGCGTCTCAATCACCCCGTCCGCCTCAAGGGCCCGGTACGCCTTGGCCACCGTGTTGGCCGCGAGCCCCAGCTCCAGGGCGAGCCCTCGCACGGTCGGCAACTTGTACCCCACCGGCAGCGTCCCGCCCCGCGCCTGCTCGGCGATCTGGGCCCGCACCTGCTCATAGGGCGGCACGCCACCCGCACCGGCGCCGGCGCTGCCGTCGATCTCGATCTCGATCTTCAAAGTCACGCGGAGATTGTCCCGCACCCCCGGAAAATAAGAGGCACCCCGGCGCGCCTCGCGCGTAGCGTGCGGCTCCATGACCGTCCTAGTCCGCGCCCTGCGCCCCGGCGACAGAGCCGATGCCGAGGCCTTCGCCGTCGTCCGCCGCGCCTGCGTACCCGCCATGCTCGCCACCGCAGACTCGATCCAGTTCGACCTGGCCCACGCCCATCCCGACTCCCGCTACCTCCAGTTGGTCGCCGAGACCGACGGGGAGATCATCGGCACGGCGCAGGTGGGCATCGCCTACGACAGCCCCGAGCCGGGCCAGGGCTTCGCCAACGTCTACGTACTCCCGGAGCGGCGCGGGCTCGGCGCGGGGTCGCTGACCCTGCGGACGGCGGAGGAGTACCTGGCGGACCAGGGCGCCACCACGGTCTTCTCCTGGGTGCTCGACGAGCCCGCGAACCGCGCCTTCGCCGCCGGACGCGGCTACCGTGCGAGCCGCTCGGCCCACTTCCTCCGCCTCGACCTGGCAGGCGGCGAACTGCCGCCCCGCCAAGAGCTGCCCTCCGGCGTGGAGTTGCGTACGGGAGCGGAGTTCGGGGACGACCCGCGCGCCCTCTTCGAGCTTGACGCGGAGACCGTCGCGGACGAACCGAGCGATGTGGCCACGGAGTTCACGGACTACGGGCACTGGCTCGCCGAGACCTGGAACCACCCCTTGGTGAACCGCGACCTGACCTCGGTGGCAGTGGTGGACGGCGCTCCTGCCGCCTTCACCCTGGCCCGCACCGACGACGCGTCGCGCTACGCGAGCGGCATGACCGGCACCGCACGCGCGTTCCGCGGGCGCGGCCTTGCCAAGCTCGCCAAGAACGACTCCCTGCACCGGGCGCGGGCGGCGGGCTGCACCGAGGCGTTCACGGGCAACGACGCCGGCAACGAGCCGATGCTGGCGATCAACAAGTGGTTCGGCTACGAGATCTGCGCGACGGAGGTACGTCATGTCCGAGACCTCGGCTGACACATCGACCGACACATCGGCCGACAGGGTGGACGTCATCCTGATGAAGGCGGGCCGCACGAAGATCCGCTACCCGGCGGAGGTCGTCACGGACGACGGCACCGTGGTGACGGTCCGCGCGCCGTGGGCGGCCGACGGGGTACGGGACTTCGGCTTCGTACGCTTCGAGCCGGGCGATGTCTTCACTGAGCACTACTGGCGTGACCGCTGGTACGCCGTGAAGGAGGTCCGCACGTCCACGGGCGTCCTGAAGGGCTGGTACTGCGACGTGACCCGCCCCGCGGTACGCGACGGCGCCACGCTCACGGTGGAGGACCTGGACCTGGACCTGTGGTGCTCGGCGAACGGCGAGACGGTCATCCGCCTGGACGAGGACGAGTTCACCGAAAGCGGCCTCGCCGACCGCGATCCCGCGGCGGCCGAGGCGGCTCTGGCCGCCCTGGACGAGCTGGAGCGTCTGGCGCGCGGGGGCGGCTCCCTCTCCCCGGCCCCGCCCCCCTCCGGCGTTTGAGTCCTTCTTCTCGATTCAGCCCCCGGCCACCAGCTCCACCTCGAACCCCGCCCGGTCCACGAGATACGCCGCGCGGTGCTCATCCCCTCCCGCGAACGGATGCCGCTCCGGGAAGAGCAGGGACCACCCGTGGCCCGGAGCCTCCACCACCAGCCGGTCGAGCTCCACCGCGCTCGCCACGTGGAACGCCAGGTGATTCAGGCCGGGTAGCAGCCGGTCATGTGCCCCGTCGCGCATGTCCGTCGACTGCTCCAGCACCACGTACGTCGCACCTCGCCGCCAACTGCCGCCGTTCTCCCACCGCTGGTCACGGACATGCCCCAACTCCCCCAGGAGCCAGCCCCACGAAGCCTCGGCGGCAGCGAAGTCCGGTACCCACAGCTCGACATGGTGCGTGCCCCCTACAGCCCCGAGAGCGGCCGTCCGATCAGCCCCACCGCTCTCGTGGCTCACCGCGTCCCCCTCCTCCTGCCAGTGCAGGGCGAACCGCTCCCCCGCGCGCCATGCCTCAAGTGCCGCTCTGCAGTAGGCCACCATGTCGTCCGGCAGCGTCTCCGTCCTGTGCCAGGCCAGCTCGTCGCACTTGGACGGCTCCGCGTTGAAGGGCTCGCCGCCCGCGCCGTACGTCGCCTCGAAGAACCAGCCGATGCGGGGCTCCTCACCCGGGCCCCGGTGCTGGAGGACCAGTTCGGCGCGTACGTCCTCGGGGGTGAGGTCGAGGCCGATCTCCTCCCTCGCCTCGCGGATCACCGCCGTGCGGACGTCCTCGCCCGGTTCGACGTGGCCGGAGGGGACGTTGAACAGGCCGTCCCCGTAACCGGTGTTGGCGCGGCGGGCAAGGAGCACCTCGTCGCCGCGGCGGAGGATGAGGTGGACGTCCACCACCTCCTTGTGGCGGCGGAGCACGGGGAAGACCGCCACCACCGCGTAGCGCTCGTCCTCCACCCTCCTCCCCCACAACCGCTCGTCGCCCGACAGCCGTTCGGAGTGGAGACGCTCTGCCGGCGGAGTCAGCGCCCTGATCAGGCGCTCCGCCGGGATCCCGGAGGGGCTCGCCGTGCCCCATACGCCCTCGATGAGGACCAGGCGTCCACCTGGCCGCAGCAGCCCGCCCCAGTGCCGCAGCGTCGCCTCCACGTCCGGCAGCGTCCACAGGATGTGCCGGGCCAGGATCACGTCGAAGCGGCGCCCCTCCACCGGAGGGGCGCCCGCGTCGCCGACCAGCACCTGCGCCTCCTGCCCCGCCAGCTTCTCGCGGGCCCGCTCCACCATGTTCGGGGACAGGTCCACCGCCGTGACGCGGTGCCCTCGCTCGGCCGCGAGCAAGGACAGGCTTCCGGTGCCGCAGCCCAGGTCAAGGACGTCACCCGGGGCCTCGGGCAACCAGTCCCGCAGGCGCTCCGCCCACGCGTCCCGCACCGCCGTGTCCCGCAGTCCGTGGTCCGGCTCGTCGTCAAAAGTGGCCGCCTCGGCGTCCCAGTCGATGCTCATCCGGCGATGGTGACACTCGCCACTGACAATTCGTCTTCAATGAGAAACCCTCCCCGCAGAGGTCTACAGACGTCCCACCTTGGACATCGGTAGTACAGGGAGGCAGCCATGCGCCGTGTGACCGTGCACAAGACCGTCGGGAAGCCCACCAATCGACAGATCCGGGAGAAGTGCGAGTCCGAGGACCGCCGCCGCGAGCGCCCCGAGATCCGCAAGGACATCCAGCGGACCTGGTGGCCCGATGGGTGAGATCCGGCGCCCACAGGGCAGCGGGAGCCGATCGGAGACGCGCCTCTAGAGGGTCTTCCTGTAGTGGTAGCGGTCGTAGGGGCCGTCCACTCTGCGCTCCACCATCTCGTAGCCGTACCGCGGGTAGAGCTTCTGGTTCTCCCACATCATCGCGTTCGTGTAGAGCCGGACCTCCGGCAGCCCCAGCGACCGCGCCCGCTCGTCCACGAAGGCGAGCAGGCGGCGGCCCACCCCTTGGCCCGCGGCCTCGGGGTGGACCGCGATGCTGTCCAGGAAGAGATGGTCCTCGTGCGGGACCAGGACCAGGACGCCCACGACCACCGGGTCCCCGGTGACGAACACCCGCCCCGCCGCCACCTCCGCCGCGTGATCCGCCTCCATGGGGACGGGCACGACACCGATGCGCTCGATGTAGGGGTGGTACGCCGCGTCCGTCACCGCCTTCACGGCGGGGACGTCGGCGGCGGTGGCGAGGCGGATGTCGGTTGTCATGCCTTTACGTCTACGTCAGTGCTCCTGCCCCGCACCAGCAGTTTCTTCAGGAGCGGCCAGAGCACGATCAGCGCGATGATCACGTACACCGTGATCGAGAAGGGCGTGTCGACCAGGCCGCTGACGCTGCCGTCGCTGATCTGCAGGGCACGGCGCAGCTGTTGCTCGGCGTTCGGGCCGAGGATGACGCCGATGACCGCGGGCAGGATGGGCAGTCCGTAGCGCCGCATGCCGAAGCCGATCAGGCCGATGATCAGCAGGATCACCAGGTCGAGGGCCTCGCCGCCCACCGCGTACGCGCCCACCGCCGCGAAGAAGAGGATTCCCGCGTAGAGATAGGGCCTCGGGATGCGGAGCAGCTTCGCCCAGACCGGGGCCAGCGGCAGGTTCAGGGCAAGGAGCAGGACCATGCCCACGAAGAGGGATGCGATCAGGCCCCAGACCAGGTCCGGTTCGCGCTCGAAGAGAAGCGGGCCCGGCTGGATCCCGTACTGCTGGAAGGCCGCGAGCATCACTGCCGCCACCGCCGTCGTGGGCAGGCCGAGGGTCAGCATGGAGACGAGAGTGCCTGCCGCCGATGCCGATGACGCCGACTCGGGGCCCGCCACTCCCTCGATCGCGCCCTTGCCCCACTCCTCCTTGTGCTTGGACAGGCGCTTCTCGGTGACGTAGGAGAGGAAGGTGGGGATCTCGGCGCCGCCCGCGGGGATCGCGCCGAACGGGAAGCCGATGAGCGGGCCGCGCAGCCAGGACTTCCAGGTGCGCTTCACGTCGGCCTTGCCCAGCCAGGGGCGGCCCACCGGGATCGCCTCGCCGCTCGTGCGCCGCAGATGGGCCGCGACCCACAGGGCCTCGCCGATCGCGAAGAGACCCACCGCGACGATCACCACGTCGATGCCGTCGGCGAGTTGGAGCGAGCCGAAGGTCAGACGCTGCTGTCCGGTCATCTGGTCGAGGCCGACCAGGCCGAGGGTGAGGCCGATGAGGAGCGAGGCGAGTCCTCGTACGCGCGAGGAGCCGAGGACCGACGTCACCGCGATGAACGCGAGCACCATGATGGCGAAGTAGTCGGGCGCCCCGATGTCGACCGCGAGCTCCGCGACGGTCGGTGCGAGCGCCACCAGGAGGATCGTGCCGATGATGCCGCCCGCGAAGTGCCCGATGGCGGCGGCCGCGAGCGCTTGCGCGCCGCGCCCCGCCTTGGCCATCGGATTGCCTTCCATGGCGGCCACCACCGCGGCGCTCTCACCCGGTGTGTTCAGCAGGATCGAGGTCGTCGAGCCGCCGAACATCGCTCCGTAGTAGATGCCCGCGAACATGATGAACGCGCCGGTCGGCTCCAGGCCGTACGTCACGGGCAGCAGCAGCGCCACCGCCATCGCGGGGCCGATGCCGGGCAGGACGCCGATCGCGGTGCCCAGGAGCACGCCGATGGCGGCCCAGAGCAGGTTCATGGGGGTGAGGGCCGTGCCGAAGCCGTCCATCAGGGAGTTGAAGGCATCCATGTCACAGCACTCCCATCAGTGGTCCGCCGGGGAGCGGCACCCCGAGCAGGTTGTTGAAGACGACGTACGTGATGAGGGAGAGCCCTGCCGCGATGAGCGGATCGCGGTCCAGGTGACGGCTGCCGAGCGCGTACGCGGCGCCCCAGAAGAGCAGGGCGCCCGCGATGGGGAAGCCGAGCGGTTCGATGAGGACGGCGGCGCCGAGGAAGACTCCGGCCAGGAGCAGCACGGTGCGCCAGTCGGCGGGTTCGGACAGGTCGATGTCCTCGCCGCCCTCGGCCTCGCCGCGGCCGCCCCGCAGGACGTCGATCGCGAGGAGGACGGCGACGACCAGGAGTCCGATACCCACGGCTATGGGGACGGTCTTGGGGCCGATCGGGCCGCGCTGGGCGATCTCGACGTCCATGGTGAGCGCGTCCGTGAGGACGAGGACGCCGAGGGCCAACAGCATGACGCAGACGCCGAGTTCGGAGTGCTCGCGCAGCCATGAGCGGCGGCTGCTCCCGCTCTCCCCGGGCGGGTTCGACGGGGATTCGGTCGTCGTCGTCACAGTCCCAGCTCCTTCAGCACGGACACCACGCTCTTGTCCTGGGCGGCCAGGAAGTCGCCGAACTTGTCCCCGGTGAGGAAGGCGTCGTCCCAGCCGTTGGTCTTGAGGGACTTGCGCCACTGGGGAGAGTCGTGCAGCTTCCTGACCAGGCCGGTGAGCTTCTTGCGTTCGGCTTCGGAGAGGCCGGGCGGGGCGACGATGCCGCGCCAGTTGGTGAAGTCCACGTCGTAGCCGGACTCCTTGAGGGTCGGGCCGTCCAGGCCCTTGGCCCGCTTGGGTCCGGTGGTCGCGAGCAGCCGCAGTTCGCCCGACTTGATCTGGTCGAGGTACTCGCCGACGCCGGAGACGCCGAAGGCGACCTTCTTGCCGAGGATCGAGGCGAGGAGTTCGCCGCCGCCGTCGAAGGGGACGTAGTTGACCTTCTTCGGGTCGATCCCCGCGGCGCGTGCCATCAGCATCGGGGCGAGGTGGTCGGGGCCGCCCGGGGATGAGCCGCCGCCGACCGGGAGCTTGCCCGGGTTCTTCTTCCAGGCGGTGACCAGCTGCTTGATGTTCTTGTACGGCGAGTCCTTGGCGACCACGACGACGTCCGGCTCTTCGGTGAGGCGGGCGATGGGGGTGGTGTCGGCGAGGGTCTTGGCCGAGTCGTTGGAGCGGGCCGCGCCCACGACTCCCAGCCCCATGGACATCGCGAGCTTGCCGTTGCCGTGCTCGCCGACGAGGCGGCTGAGGCCGACGGTGCCGCCGGCGCCGGGCAGGTTGAACACCTCGATGTTGTGGGTGAGTCCGGCGTCCTCGGCGTTCTTCGCCGCGGTGCGGGCGGTGATGTCGTAGCCGCCGCCCGGCGTGTTGGGGACCATGAGGCGCAGGCCGGGGATCTGTGTGCCGGTCTCGGAGCCGCTGCCCGTGGAGAGCAGCGGCGGCCCTGCGAGCACGAGCAGCGCGGCCCCGAGCAGGGCAAGGGGTGTGCGCAGACGCACGTGTGCCACCACCTGTCGGTACGTAGGAGTTTGTGAGCGGCCGGGCTCCCCGTGGGGGCGGGAGCCCGGCCGCCGTCCGCGGGGACGGGGATACCTGTGAGGTGGCCCACATGTTGCCTGCGCGTTAAGAAGCTGTCTCTCTTCCGGAATCAACGGACGTTGTGGTCGTTGTGGTCGCGCCCATAGCCTGCGGCGATGACAAGGGTGCTGGTCGTGGACGACGACTTCATGGTCGCCAAACTGCACAGCCGTTATGTGTCCGCGGTGGACGGATTCTCGGTGGTGGGAGTGGCGCACAGCGGTGCGGAGGCGCTTGCCGCGGTGGAGCGGCTGCGCCCCGATCTCGTACTCCTTGACGTCTATCTGCCCGATATGGACGGCATCGCGGTGCTACGGGAGCTGCGGGCCGTCGAGGAGCGCGACCGGGAACGGCAGCCGCTGGACGCGCTGTTCATCACGGCGGCGCGGGACGCGGAGATCGTGCGGGCGGCGCTGCGGGCCGGTGCGCTGCACTATCTGATCAAGCCGTTCAACCAGGCCGCGCTGCGCGAGCAGTTGCTGCACGTGGCGGCGGTGCGGGCCCGCCTCGACGGCCTTGACGAGGCGCGCCAGGAGGACGTCGACCAGATATTCGGCCCCCGCCCTCCCGGCTCCCGCGAACTCCCGAAGGGCCTTGCGGCCCACACCGCGGACCTGGTCGAGCAGACGCTGCGGGGCCACCCTGGCGGGCTTTCCGCATCGGAGTGCGCGCAGGAAGGGGCGCTCTCGCGGGTCAGCGCCCGCCGCTATCTGGAGTTCTTCGCGGACACGGGGCGGGTCGAGGTGACGCTGCGGTACGGGGGGACGGGGCGGCCTGAGCGGCGGTACCGCTGGGTCCGCTAGCGGTCGGCCCGGAGGGCTCCCCCGGGCCCATCGGCGGCGCGGCTGCCCCGCGCCCCTGGGGGCCCGGTGTCACAGCCACACGTTGTCGTTGACCGAGCCGAGGCCCGTGCCGGAGAGGCGGCGGTGCAGGGCGAGCGCCTGGTCCTCGGTGAGCGAGGCGACATGGTCGGCGGCGGCCCGCAGCCGGTCGCCGTGCAGCGCCAGCTCCTCGGCACGGTCCCGCGGCAGCAGCTCGGGCGCGTCATGGCTCCAGCGCAGCAGCTCGCCGACCACCCGCCGCTTGCCGTGCTGCTGGGTGGCGAGCGCCGGGCGGTCGATGACGTAGCACCACACCAGCTCCTTGAGCAGATCGCAGGCCGCCCGCCGCTCGGCCGGGATCACGAGGCGCGCCCCGTACCGGATCGCCGCGGTGCCGCCCACCTCAAGATCGATGCCGCGGGTGAAGTACGCGATCAGGTCGGCGGTGCGCCGGTTCACCGCGACCGCGTCCTCATGGCTGCCGCTGTAGGGGGCGTGCACCGCGAGCCGTTTGCCGATGTCCGCC
The DNA here is from genome assembly GCF_039533825.1 of Streptomyces rectiviolaceus. NCBI lineage: Bacteria > Bacillati > Actinomycetota > Actinomycetes > Kitasatosporales > Streptomycetaceae > Streptomyces > Streptomyces rectiviolaceus. The sequence goes on along the minus strand of NZ_BAAAUG010000172.1, from coordinate 29,143 downwards.
ATCAGCAGCAGCGCCGCATCGCGGTCGAAGGCCTCGCCCGCCCGCACCCGCTTGGCCTGTACGTAGTCCAGGAAGCGGCGGGTCTCGCGCTCGGTGTCGCCGCCGGCGGCTCCGTCCGGCGGGAACAGCGCGGCCAGTGGGATCAGGCCCGTACGGTAGAAGTCCTCCACGTCGTGGCAGGCGTAGGTGACATCGTCCGCCCAGTCCATGACCTGTTCCTCGACCGGCACCGCGTCGTCGGTGCGGCCCGCCCTCACCCACGCGAACGCATCCCGGTCGGCGACGTACACCCCCCACTTCACGTGCCGCGCCGCGTCCTGGTCGATCGGCGCCCGCTCCCACGGGTACTTGGTGGACGCGTCCAGACAGGCGCGGGTCAGGTGCAGTCCGCGATGGCCCGGGTATTTGTGGGCGGCGAGGAAGGTCAGCACGCGCAGGGTCTGCGCATTGCCCTCGAAGCTGTCGAGGACGCCGTCCGCGAGGTGCAGTTCGTCCATCGTGGCGCGCAGCGCCAGTTCACCGGCGTGCCCGAAGGGCGGATGGCCGATGTCGTGCGCCATGCAGGCCGCTTCGACGAGCGCCGGATTCGGCCCGCCGTACTTGCGCTCAAGACGCTCCGCCATCCGCCGGCCGAGCTGGGCGACCTTCATCGAGTGTGTGAGGCGGGTGTGGTACGCGCCCAGCTCGGCGCTCGCCACCACCTGGCTCTTGCCCGCGAGCGCCCGCCACTGGGTCGAGTACAGGATCCGGTCCACGTCGTGCTCGAACCCGGACCGCTGCCCGTCGTCGGCCACCCGGCGCTGCAGGGAGTGCTGCTCTAGATCCTCGTCGCTGTATCTGGCTGGTCGCATGCGCGGATGCTACGGCCTACTCCCCCGGACCGTCCCGTAGCTCACGTACTGGTCAAACAGGGGCGTCCCAGGGCTCAGCCTCAGCCCTCGGTTAGCCCTCCCTTAACCCCACCATAAAGATCGCCATCACCCCCTCCCAGCAGGCGAATTCGGGGATTTCAGCGGCTAGTTTTCTCGTCGCCGGGCCGGTTACGAACCGTCGGCGCCGCACGCAATCGGGGGGCGGCACCGGCCGTTCGCAACCGTCTCGTGTCCCCCACCCCCAGAACCGCCGCTGAGGAGAACCACTCATGACCGCACGTCGCAAGGTCGCCACGATCGCTGCCGTCGGCATCGCCCCGCTCGCCCTGACCGCCCTTTCGGCCACCCCCGCCGCCGCGCACGGTTCCATGACGGACCCGGTGAGCCGTGTCTCCGCGTGCTTCCAGGAGGGTCCGGAGGCCCCGAAGTCGGCTGCCTGCAAGGCGGCTGTCGCGGCCAGTGGCGCGCAGGCCTTCTACGACTGGAACGGCGTGAACATCGCCAACGCCGCGGGCAAGTCGAAGGAGATCATCCCCGACGGCAAGCTGTGCAGCGCGGGCAACGACAAGTACAAGGGCCTCGACCTGCCGCGCGCCGACTGGCCGTCCAGCAAGCTCGCCGGCGGCAACCACACCTTCCACTACAAGGGCACCGCCCCGCACAAGGGCTCCTTCGAGCTGTACATCACGAAGGACTCGTACGACCCGACCAAGCCCCTGAAGTGGTCGGACCTGGAGGAGAAGCCGTTCGTCGACGTCACCGACCCGAAGATGGAGAACGGTGACTACGTCTTCGACGGCAAGGTCCCGGCCAAGTCGGGCCGCCACCTGATCTACTCGATCTGGCAGCGCTCGGACTCCCCCGAGGCCTTCTACACCTGCTCCGACGTCGTCTTCGGCAAGGACAGCGGCGGCAGCGAGGCCGCGGCTCCGGCCCCCACCGCCTCCGCGCCCTCCGAGAAGGACATCGCCGCGGGTGCGGAGAAGTCCACCGTCGAGCACCGGGGCCACGGCGACAGTGACGCCAAGACGGGTGCCGAGGCCTCCGAGGCGGCTCCGGCCCCGGCTACGGAGGAGGGCGCCTCCGGCAACCAGCCCGAGGTGAACGGCTCCGCCGCGAAGCCCGCGGCCACCAACGAGAACCTCGCCGAGACCGGCGGCGACAGCAACACCCCGTACATCGCGATCGGCGGCGCCGCCGCCCTGGCCGTCGGTGCCGCGGCCATGTTCGGCACGGCCCGCCGCCGGACGGCGCGGCACGGCCGCTGAGCCGTCGAGTACGCGTCGAGTACGCGTCGAGCCGCCGCTGACCCCGGTCAGCGGCGGCTCTCGGTTCAGGCGAAGGTTCAGGAGAACGTTCAGGAGAAGCAGGTGCTCGGCTTGGCGTGCGCCGGGTCGAGGGCGTTCGCGACCTCGTGGTGTGCGACGCGGTCGAGGATCCCTATCGCCACGTGTTCGGCGAGGTCGACGGGGCACAGGTCCTGGACGGTGACGTTGCGTACGCCCGGGCCGTTCAGGAATTGCGTGCGGTACGGGGTGACCACCTCGTCGTACCTCGTGGCGATGACGGTGTAGCGCACGCCGGGCACCGTGTCGCCGCCTTCGTTGAGCTTGGTCAGGAACGGTGATCCGGCCACCTGGTCGGCGAGGCTCGGGGTCTTGGTGGTGAGCAGGTCCTCGATGCCGGGGAAGTAGGGCAGCAGCCTGGTCAGGCCGAGCAGGGTGGTGCCGTGGTTGTCGGGCGCGAGGCCGATCAGGGCGTTGACCTTCTCCGCGCCGCCGAGGAACTTCAGGTAGTAGCGGGGCATCATGCCGCCCTGCGAGTGGCCCACGAGGTCCGCTTCGGCGGCGCCCGTCGAGGCGAGCACCTTGTCGACGAAGCCGTCGAGCTGCTCGGCCGACTTGTCGATCGGCCCGAGTCCGTTGAAGAACGGCACGCCGGGCAGCTGGCCGTAGTCGAGGGAGTAGACGCAGTAGCCGCGCCGCACCAAGTAGGGCGCCAGGACGAGCCAGTTGTCGATGGAGTTGCCGAAGGTGCCGTGGACGAGGACCACGGGGCGGGGATGAGCGGCGGACGGCTTGCAGCCGTAGTCGTTCCAGCCGCTCGAAGAGGCGGTGGCGACGGGCGCGGCGGACGCCGTGGCGGCGGGGGTGAGGGTGAGCGCGCCCGTCATGAGCAGGGCGGCGGTGAACGCGGTGAGCGCTCGTCTCCAGGGCAGCATCGTGTGATCTCCTTGCGGCTCAAGGGAGTTGCGATGAATGAGCCCTGTGATCCGGATCACGAGGATGCCGTGCACACGCCAAATTAGGTGCCGGTCGTAGAAGTGTGAAGTTACGCGTCAGTAAAAACTTCCAGTAATCACTGGCGCGGTCCCTCGCGAGCGCCTATCGAGGGGCCTGTCGCTCGGCGATCGGCTACCCGCCGGACGCGTACCCGGTGTCGGCCACCGAGGCGTGGATCGTGTTCGCGGTGTGGCCGCTGGTGGCGGCGGCCGTCACGGTCGTGACCGTGCACCGCCGCGACCTGTAGCCCCGGGGGCTACGCCGCCAGCGTCCCCGGCACGATCGCGCCAGGGCCGAACTTCGCCCGTGCCCGGTCGGCCACCGCCTCGATCCTGCGGGCTTTGTCGTCCACCGGGTCGAACATCAGCTGGTGGGCGGCGTGTTCGGCGGGGCCGAGCCCTTCGGCGCGCAGTGAGATGCCGCGCACCCGGGCCCGCTGGAGGCCGAGCGCCTCGTACATGCGGTAGGCGGTCGCGGTCAGCGCGGAGGAGTGCGCGGTCGGCTCGGGCAGCGTGCGGGTGCGGGTGATCGTCGAGTAGCCGGTGCGGTCCGCGTACCGCACGGTGAGGGCCAGGGAGCGGCACACCTGACCCTCGTCGCGCATCCGCGCACCGAGTTCATCGGTGAGCGAGAGCAGCGCCCTGCGGTGCCGTGCGGGGTCCAACTCGTCGCGGGGGAAGGGGCGTTCGGAGGCGAGGGAGCGGGCTGCCGCGTTCGGCACGACACGCGCGCGGTCGATGCCGTGCGCCTTCTCGTGCAGTTCGCGGCCGGTGCGGGCGCCGACGAGGCGCTGCAGCGTGGACAGCGGCGCGGCGGCCACCTTGCCGACGGAGTCGAGCCCGTACGAGCAGAGGGTGCGGGCGGTGGCGCGGCCGACCCCCGGCAGTTCGGCGACCGGTTTCGGGCCGAGGAACTCCGCGACGGCGTCCGGCTCCGACCCCACGACCAGGGTCACCCCCGGCTCGGCTCCCCGCACGGCCATCCGCGCCAGCATCGGCCCAGGACCGGCGCCGATCACGCAGTCCACGCCGCAGTGGGCGAGCGCCCGCACCCGTATCACTGAGGCGAGCTCGACGGCGTCGCGCCCGAAGTAACGCATGGCTCCCCGTACGTCGACGAGCGCGGCGTCGGGCGGCAGTGCCTCGACCACAGGGCTGAACTCGCCGAGCAGCGTGAGCAGTCGGGGCATGGCGGCCTCGTACATGGGCGGCAGGAGGAACCGTACGCAGAGAGTGCTCATCCCGCGCTCCCCGGGCTCTGGTGCCACAACTTCCGTCCTGTCGCCGCCCGTTCGCCGGGGGGCTGCAGGTCGGCCCAGGGGTGCATCTCGTACCCCGTGGACATCCGGATGCGGCGGCCGCCGTCCGCCGGAGGCGAGGCGCCGTCATCCGCCGCGGCTCCGCCGGACTCCCCCTCCGGTCCCGGCTCGGCGAGCCGCGCCCCCACCGCCTCGAGCCCGCCCTCCTGCCGCAGCTCCACCAGCTCCGCCAGGTTCCACGCCGCCGCGCCGACCACGCTGAGGCTGCGCGGCCCGCGCCGCTGCACCACTCCGCGGACGAGCAGCAGCCAGGAGTGGAAGACGGTGTGCGCGCACCGTTCGTGGGCGTCGTCGAAGAAGGCCAGGTCGACCAGGCCCGTGCCGTCGTCCAGGGTGGTGAAGATGACCCGTTTCCCGGAGCGGATCGGCGGGGTCTGGGTGGCCGCCTTGGCGCCCGCGACAAGGACGGTCGCCCCGTGCTCGGCCTCCCGCAGGCGGCGGGCCGTCAGCACGCCGAGCTCCCGGAGGAACTCCGCGTGGTCGCCCATGAGATGGCGCGAGGAGTCCATGCCGAGGACGCCGAGTTCGGCGCTGAGCCGCTCCGCGTCGTCCAGGTCCGGCAGCCCGGCGGGCGCCGTCCTCCGCCCGCCGGACAGGGGGAGTTGAGCCCCGGAGGAACCCCGCGAGCCCCGCCGCAGCTCCGTCAGGTGCAGTTGCAGATCGCGGCGGTTGGCGCCGAACGCGTCGAGCGCGCCGACCTGGGCGAGCCGCTGCGCGACCGGCTTGCTGGGCCTGGCCCGCTCCCAGAAGTCGAGGAGTGAGGCATAGGGCTGGGCGTCGGCGATCCGCGCGGCCTCGGCCTCGCTGATGCCGTGGACGTCGCAGAGGCCGAGGCGCAGGCCCCACACTTCCCTGGTCTTGGACGAACGACCAGAGTTATCAGACACCAGTTCGATACGGTGAGCGACCGCAGACCGGTTCACGTCCAGCGGAAGGATCGGCACTCCCCGCCGCCGCGCATCCGCGAGCAGCAGCCGCTTCGGGTACATGCCGGGGTCGTGCGTGAGCAACCCGGCGTAGAAGGCGGCCGGGTGATGGGCCTTCAGCCACGCCGACTGGTACGTCGGCACCGCGAAGGCCACGGCGTGCGCCTTGCAGAAGCCGTACGAACCGAAGGCCTCGATGATCTCCCAGGTCCGGCCGATCGTCTCGGCGTCGTATCCCTTCGCCGCCGCCTGCTGCGCGAACCAGAACCGGATCCGCCCCTGCGACTCGGGGTCGGAGAGCCCGCGCCGCACCCGGTCCGCCTCGTCGCGTCCGCAGCCGGTCATGATGTTCACGATGTCGATGATCTGCTCGTGGAAGACGACGACGCCGTACGTCTCCTTGAGCGGCCCCGCCAGATCCGGATGCGGATAGCGGATGGGCGCGCGGCCGTGCCTGGCCTCGATGAAGGGCCGCACCATGTCGGCGGCGACCGGCCCGGGACGGAAGAGCGAGATGTCGACGACCAGGTCGTGGAAGGTCGCGGGCTGAAGGCGTCCGACCAGGTCACGCTGGCCCGGCGACTCGATCTGGAAACAGCCCAACGTCTCGGCGGACTTGATGAGTTGGTACGTCGCCGGGTCCCCCGGCGGCACCGCGTCCACGTCCACCCGCGCACCCGTGGCCCGCTCGACCTCCCCCACCGCGTGCGCCATCGCCGACTGCATCCGCACGCCGAGCACGTCGAGCTTGAGCAGCCCGAGGTCCTCCACGTCCTCCTTGTCGAACTGGGACATGGGGAAGCCCTCGCCGCTGGTGGGCACGACGGGCGTACGGGCGAGCAGCGAGGCGTCGGAGAGCAGCACTCCGCACGGGTGCATGGCGATCCCGCGCGGCAGCGCGTCCAGGGCTTCCACCAGGTCCCACAGACGGCTGTGCTTCACCCCTCCCCGTTGCCACTCCCCCGCCACCTCCCGCAGTTCGGGCAGCTCCTCCATCGCCGAGCGTGCGTCCCGCGCGCGGATGTGCGGGAAGGCCTTGGCGATCTTGTCGATCTCGGCCGGGTCCATGGAGAGGGCGGCTCCGACGTCACGGATGGCGTGGCGGACGCGGTAGGTCTCGGGCATGGCGACGGTCGCGACCCGCTCGGTGCCGAAGCGGCCGATGATCGTGCGGTAGACCTCCAGGCGGCGGGCCGACTCGACGTCGATGTCGATGTCCGGCAGGACGGCCCGCCGGGTGGACAGGAACCGTTCCATGAGCAGGCCGTGCTCGACGGGGTCGGCGTGCGCGATGCCGATGAGGTGGTTGACCAGGGACCCGGCGCCGGAGCCGCGCGCCGCGACGCGGATCCCCAAGTCGCGTACGTCGTCGACCACTTGGGCCACGGTGAGGAAGTAGGAGGCGAAGCCGTGGTACGCGATGATGTCCAGCTCGTGGTGCATCCGCTCCCAGTACTCGCGGCCCTGGGGGGCGCGGTCGTACCCCCGCAGCACCATCCCCGCCGCCGCCCGCGAGGTGAGCACGCGCTGCGCGGTGCGGCGGCCCGCGCCGACGAGGTGCGGCTCGGGGAAGCGCACGGAGCCGATGCCGATGTCGTCCTCGGGGTCGACGAGACACTCGGCGGCGGCCGTCTGCGTCTGCTCGACTAGTCGGTGGGCGGTGTCGCGGCGGAAGCCGGCCGCCTCCACGATCCGCTCGGCGTTGCCCAGCATGGCGTCGGCGCCCTTCAACCACCGCTCCCCGCCGTCGAGTTCCTTGGTCGGGTCGACGGGGACGAGGCGGCGCGCGGCGTCGAGCACGTCGGCGACCGGGCCGAGCCCCGCGTCGGCGTAGCGGACGGCGTTGCTCAGGACGGGGCGGACACCCTGCTCGGCGGCGAAGCCGACGGTGCGGGCGGCGAGACGGAGCGAACCGGGTCCGGTGCCCTCGCGGCCGTGCCACACGGACTCCAGGCGCAGCGCGTCTCCGTAGCGCTCGCGCCAGGGGACCAGGAGGCGGGCGGCCCGGTCGGGGCGCCCGGCGGCGAGCGCTCGCCCCACGTCGGAAGCGGGCCCGAGCAGCACGGTCATGCCGTCGCCGTGGTTCTCCTCCCACGGGAGCACGGGCTGTCCATCGCCGCTCCGGTGCGCGGCGGTGATCAGGCGGCACAGCGCGGCCCAGCCCGTGGCGCCGTCGCGGGCGAGGAAGGTGACACGCGGGGTCGACTCATCGATGAAGGCACCGCCGCGCACGGGGGTCCGTCGCCGCGCACCGGGCGCCGAGGCGGGCTCCCCCACCGCGAGCTCGGTACCGAACAGCGGCCGCACCCCTTCCTTCGCACAGGCCTTGGCGAACCGGACGGTCCCCGCGAGGGTGTCCCGGTCGGTGAGCGCGAGGGCGTCCATGCCCCGCTCGGCGGCGCGCTCGGCAAGCCGCTCCGGGTGCGAGGCCCCGTACCGCGGGGAGAACCCGGAGACGGTGTGCAGATGCGTGAACCCTGGCACACGCACCTCCTGAAACCCTGAACCGATCCGACCTCACATCCCCCGCCTCCACCATAGACCAAGTTTCGAACGCATGTGCGACACGCGCGGTGACCCACCCCACGCTTCGCCCATTCGGCCCCGCCCACCTGCGGAAACACCGGTGGCCCCGGAGCGTGGGGGCATGAGTTTCACCGATGAGTTGAAGAGCGCCGTCACCCCGCGAGCAGCCCTGCTGGTCATCGGTGTACTGGCCCTGCAGCTGCTGTTCATCGCCTCCTACGTAGGAGCCCTGCACGACCCGAAGCCGAGAGACGTGCCCTTCGGAGTCGTCGCTCCGGGCCCCGCGGCCGAGGAGACATCGGACAAGCTCGGGAAACTCCCCGATGAACCGCTCGACCCGCGCGTACTCAAGGACGAGGCCACGGCCCGGCACCAGATCATGAACCGCGACATCGACGGCGCCCTGATCGTCGACCCCCGGGGCACCACCGACACCCTCCTGGTCGGCTCGGGCGGCGGCACCGTCCTGGCCACCGCGCTTGAGAAGATCGCCACCGAGGTCGACGGGGCCGAGAAGCGGACGGTCAAGACCGTGGACGTCGCCCCGGCGTCCACCAAGGACTTCGACGGGCTCTCGTCCTTCTACCTGGTCGTCGGCTGGTGCGTCGGCGGCTATCTGTGCGCCTCGATCCTGGCGATCAGCGCGGGCTCCCGGGCCGCCAACGGCCCGCGCGCGCTGATCAGGACCGGCGTCATGGCGCTCTACTCGATCGCGGGCGGCCTGGGCGGCGCGCTCATCATCGGGCCGATCCTCGGCGCCCTGCCCGGCAGCATCATGGGCCTGTGGGGCCTCGGCTCGCTGATCGTCTTCGGGGTCGGCATGATCACGCTCGCCCTGCAGTCGCTCACCGGCATCGTGGGCATCGGCCTCGCCGTCCTGCTCGTCGTGATCGCGGGCAACCCGAGCGCGGGCGGCGCCTTCCCGCTGCCGATGCTGCCGCCATTCTGGAAGGAGATCGGCCCCTGGCTGCCGCCGGGCGCGGGCACCTGGGTGGCGCGCTCGATCGCGTACTTCAAGGGCAACGCGATCACCGGACCGATGCTGGTGCTCGCCGCCTGGGCGGTCGTGGGCACCGTCGTCACCCTGGTCATGTCCGCACTGCGCGGGGACCGCCAGCCCGGCCAGAGGCCCGCGATGGAGGAGGACACCGGCGCCCACCGCCGGTGAGCCGAACGGGCCGAGCGGGCCGAGTGAGCCGAACGGGCCGCCCGGAACGGCCCGCTCCCCGGCCGTTGTCAGACCCAAGTGCGAGTCTTGAGCAATGATCACCACCCTGGCGGTCGAGAACTACCGCTCCCTGCGCAAACTGATCGTCCCCCTGGACCGCCTGAACGTCGTGACGGGCGCGAACGGCACCGGCAAGTCGAGCCTGTACCGCGCGCTGCGGCTGCTCGCGGACTCCGCGGCGGGCGGCGCGGTCGCGGCTCTGGCACGCGAGGGCGGCCTGCCCTCCGTGATGTGGGCGGGCGAGCGCAAGGCGGAGCCCACCGCCCTGCGCCTCGGCTTCGCGGGCGACGAGTTCGGGTACGCGGTCGACTTCGGCCTCCCCCAGTCCAGCGGCGCGGGCCCGGGCGGCGCCCCCTCCATGTTCGGCCTGGACCCGGAGATCAAGCGCGAGTCCACCTGGGCCGGGCCCGTGCTGCGGACCGCCGCGCTGCTCTGCGACCGCGCGGGCCCGGCCGTGCGCACCCGCACCGCCGACGGCGGCTGGCACCGCTCCCAGGACATCCGGCCGTACGACAGCATGCTCAGCGAGTTCGCCGACCCGCAGCTGGCACCCGACCTGCTCAGGCTGCGCGAGCTGATCCGCTCCTGGCGGTTCTACGACCATGTGCGCACCGACGCCGGAGCCCCCGCCCGCGCCGCCCGCATCGGCACCCGCACCCCCGTCCTCGGCCACGACGGCGCGGACCTCGCGGCCGCCCTGCAGACCATCCGTGAGATCGGCGACGACCGTGCGCTCGACGAGGCGGTGGACGACGCCTTCCCGGGCAGCAGCGTGCGGATCGTCGACAACGGAGGGCGGTTCGAACTCCAGCTGCACCAGCGCGGACTGCTGCGTCCGCTGGGTCCCGCCGAACTGTCCGACGGCACCCTGCGCTACCTGCTGTGGACCGCGGCACTGCTCACGCCCCGGCCACCGTCCCTCCTCGTCCTGAACGAACCGGAGACGAGCCTGCACCCCGACCTCCTGCGCCCGCTCGCGGACCTGATCCTCACGGCGACGAAGGACACCCAGATCGTCCTGGTGACCCATGCCCGCCCTCTCGCCGAAGCCGTCGCCAAGGGGGCGGTGCGCCATCGGATGGACGTCAACTCCATAGAGCTGGTGAAGGAGTCGGGCGAGACGGCCGTCGCAGGCCGGCAGAGCCTGCTCGACGAGCCGCTCTGGTACTGGCCGAAGCGCTGAGTTCTGACCTGCGGGTCGTCAGTGGCTGGTCGCGCAGTTCCCCGCGCCCCTTCGGGGCGCCCCGTAGTACGCCCGCCGCATCAACTGCTCCATCTCGGAGAGCATCGGCATACGCGGATTGGCAGGCGCACACTGATCCGCGTACGCGTTCATGGCCTGCTCCGGCAGCGCCTCCAAGAAGGCGGCCTCGTCGACCCCCTCCTCCTGGAAGGAGGCGGGGACACCGCACTTCGCACGCAACTCCTCGACGGCGGAAGCGAAGGACTCCACCCCCTGCTCCGGGGAAGCCGCCGCCAGGCCCAGCATCCGGGCGATCTCCTGGAACCGCTCCGGCGCCCGGTAGACCTCGGCCTTCGGCCACGGGGTCGCCTTGCCGGAGACGGTGCCGTTGTGCCGGATGACGTGCGGCAGGAGCAGCGCGTTGGCGCGGCCGTGCGGGACGTGGAAGGTGTTGCCGAGGGTGTGCGCCATCGCGTGCACCAGGCCCAGGAAGGCGTTGGCGAAGGCCATGCCCGCCACGGTCGAGGCGTTGTGCATCTTCTCGCGCGCCTCGGGGTCGTCGGCCCCGTTCACGACGCACCGCTCCAGGTTCTCGAAGATGAGCTTGATCGCCTGGAGGCAGAGCCCGTCGGTGTAGTCGTTCGCGTACACCGAGACGTACGCCTCTGTGGCGTGGGTCAGCGCGTCGAAACCGGAGTCGGCGGTGACCGTCGCGGGGAGCTTCATCGGCAGGACCGGGTCGACGATCGCGACGTTCGGGGTGAGCGCGTAGTCGGCGAGCGGGTACTTCTGCGCGGCCTCCGGGTCGGAGATGACGGCGAAGGGGGTGACCTCGGAGCCTGTGCCCGAGGTGGTCGGGACGGCCACGAGCTGCGCCTTCTCGCCAAGGCCCGGGAACTTGAAGGCCCGCTTGCGGACGTCGAAGAACTTCTCCTTGGTGTCCGCGAACTCGATCTCCGGGTGCTCGTACATCAGCCACATGATCTTGGCCGCGTCCATCGGCGAGCCGCCGCCGAGCCCGATGATCGTGTCCGGCTCGAACTCCCGCATGCGCGCGGCCCCGGCCCGCACGGTCGCGAGCTCGGGGTTGGGCTCGACGTCGTCGATGACCTGGACGGTGACGGCTTCGGGGCGCGCGGCGAGGATGTCGGTCACCCGCTGGACGAAGCCGAGCGTCGACATCGTCTTGTCCGTCACGATGGAGACCCGCTTGATGCCGTCCATCTCCCCCAGGTAGCGCAGGGAGTTGCGCTCGAAGTAGATCTTCGGCGGAACCTTGAACCACTGCATGTTGTTGTTGCGCCGTCCGATCCGCTTGACGTTGACCAGGTTGACCGCGGAGACGTTGTTCGACACCGAGTTGTGCCCGTAGGAGCCGCAGCCGAGGGTGAGCGAGGGCAGGAAGGCGTTGTAGACGTCGCCGATGCCGCCGAAGGTCGAGGGCGCGTTGACGATGACCCGGACCGCCTTGACGCGCCTGCCGAACTCCTCGGCGAGCTCCTCGTCCTCGGTGTGGATGGCGGCGCTGTGGCCGAGGCCGTTGAACTCGACCATCCGGGCGGCCAGTTCGAGGCCGTGCTCGGTGGTTTCGGCCTTCAGCGCGGCCAGGATCGGGGAGAGCTTCTCGCGGGTCAGCGGCTCGCCTTCGCCGACCTCCGCGCACTCGGCGACGATGACCGACGTACCTGAAGGGACCTCGAACCCGGCCTGCTCGGCGATCCACCGCGGTGACCTGCCGACGACGGACGCGTTCAGTTTCGCGCCCGAGCAGTCGGCACCGAAAGCCGTAGCTCCGAAGACGAACTCCTCCAGCTTGGTCTTCTCGGCCGCCGTGACGACGTACGCGCCGAGCCGCTCGAACTCCGCGATCCCCTCGTCGTAGATCTCCTTGTCGAGGATCACGGCCTGCTCGGAGGCGCAGATCATGCCGTGGTCGAAGGCCTTGGAGAGCACGATGTCGTGGACGGCGCGCCGCAGCTTGCCGCTGCGCGCGACATACGCCGGTACGTTGCCCGCGCCGACGCCGATGGCCGGCTTGCCGCAGGAGTAGGCGGACTTGACCATGGCGTTGCCGCCGGTGGCGAGGATGGTGGAGACGCCCTCGTGGTTCATCAGGAGGCCCGTCGCCTCCATCGAGGGCTCCTCGATCCACTGCACGCAGTCCGCAGGGGCGCCTGCCTCGATCGCGGCGTCGCGCACGATGCGGGCGGCCTCGGCGGAGCAGCGCTGGGCGCTGGGGTGGAAGGCGAAGATGATCGGGTTGCGGGTCTTCAGGGCGATGAGGGCCTTGAAGAGGGTCGTCGACGTCGGGTTGGTCACCGGGGTCATGGCGCAGACGACGCCGACCGGTTCGGCGATCTCGGTGATGCCGTTCAGCTCGTCGCGGGAGATGACGCCCGCGGTCTTCAGGCCGCGCATCGAGTTGACGACGTGCTCGCAGGCGAAGAGGTTCTTGACGGCCTTGTCCTCGAAGAGCCCGCGGCCGGTCTCCGCCACGGCCAGCTCCGCCAGTTCCCCGTGCCGGCCCAGTGCGGCGAGTGAGGCCTTCTTGACGATGTGGTCGACCTGCTCCTGGTCGTACGACGCGAACCGGTCGAGCGCGCCCAGCGCTCCCTCGACCAGTCCGTCCACCATCTCATTGGCCTGCATGGCAGGGCTCCTTCGGCTGAGACCTTTTCGCTTGTGCCTCAATTGCACATCCGCGTCGGCCGCTTGAGCCGCTGATAAGGGCCCCACCCGGGAGGCCGAAGGTCCCTTTGAATACTGAGCGACGCCTGTCGAACCCGCTCTGAACTGCGCAAAGACCATGGGACTTAAGCCCCTTGCGTGCTCGTGAAAACTTTCACAAAGTTTACGGAAAAGCCCCGCCTCTGCCGTGGCAGAGGCGGGGCCGGACTTTCCGAGAAGCTACCCGAAGGGTCAGCCGATCTCCGCGCCGAAGGCGGAAAGCGCCTCAGGGACCGGCTGGAAGAACGTCTCCCCACCGGCGGAGCAGTCACCGCTGCCGCCCGAGGTCAGGCCAAGGGCGGTGTCGCCCGCGAAGAGCGCGCCACCGCTGTCACCGGGCTCGGCGCAGACGTCGGTCTGGATGAGTCCGTTGACGATGTCGCCGTTGCCGTAGTTCACGGTGGCGTCGAGACCCTTGACCGTGCCGTCGTGCAGCTGCGTGGTCGAGCCGCTGCGCTGCACCTTCTGGCCCACGGTCGCGTCGCCGGCCTTGGTGATGGCCTGGGTCGAGCCGTTGTAGAGGTTCACCTCACTCGGGTGCGCGGTGTCGCCGCTGTACTTGACGATGCCGTAGTCGTTGTCGGGGAAGCTGGAGCCCGCGTTCTCACCGATGGCCGGGCCGCCCTGCTCCTCGGACCAGCTGGTGACCGCCTCGGTGCAGTGGCCCGCGGTCAGGAAGTGCGGAGCTCCGTCCTTGACCACGTTGAAGCCGAGCGAGCAGCGGCTGCCGCCACCCCAGATGGCGTCGCCACCTGCGATGAAGGGCTTGAACTCCCCCTTGCTGTGCTGGAGTTCGGCCTTGCCGCCGAGCCCCTTCACGACCTTGGCGAGCTTGTCCATCGAGGTGCCCTTGACCGTGCGGTCCGCCGTCACGACGACCTTGTTGGTGGCCGGGTCGACCGCCCACGAGGTGCCGGGAATGGACGCCTTGTCGCTGAGCGTCGAACGCGCGCTCTTCAGCTCGGCGAGGGAGTTCTCGACGATTCTCGCCTTGGCGCCCGCCGACTCGACGGCGTCCGCCGCGCTCTCGTCGAGGACGTTCACGACGAGGTTCTTGGCCTTGGCGTCGTAGTACGTGCCGGCGGCGTCCAGGCCGAGGTCCTTGCCCAGGGACGAGGCGAGCTTTCCGGCCTTCGCGACCGAGAGGGTGTCCGGCGTGGGGGTCGGGGCACTCTCACTCGCGTTCGCAGTCTGGAAGGTGATTCCGGCGGCGATCAGTGCGGTGATGCCCGCACCTGCCACGGCGGCACGTCGCTTGGATATGCGTCGGTGCTTCAACTCACGTCCTCCTGTGGGGGGTCGGCCCGTTCGGTGTGGGGACCTGGGGACCGGAAGGCGTACTGGTATGGAGTCGCACACGCTGCGATAGCCGCGTCCATGCCAAGGGGTGCGGCCCACTATCCCGACCCCGCCTGGTAGCACACAAGGTCTACTTCAGGACGCGCACGCGACAGTCACCGTGCGCCCCCCGTGTCTTCACCGGCGCCGGTCTCGCCACGTCGGTTCCCGTTGCAAACACCGCGTGCGAGCGGGTGATCGGCAGCGGGTAAGGACTAGTCCTGTCCTGTTCTCGACGCTTCTGGCGCATCCGGCTCTCCGGCTTCCGAATCCGTCGTACCGAAATCCGGCATTGCGACAGCGGGAGACTCGGGTATGGACGCGGGCGATTCGGCCACGGCGGCAGGCGGCTGCTGCGCCTGCGTGGACCGCTCCAGGAAGCGCAACAGCTCCACGGGGAAGGGCAGCACGAGCGTCGAGTTCTTCTCGGCGGCGACCGCCACCACGGTCTGCAGGAGCCGCAGTTGGAGCGCGGCCGGCTCGTCCGCCATCTCGTGCGCGGCCTGGGCCAGCTTCTTGGACGCCTGCAGCTCGGCGTCCGCGTTGATCACGCGGGCCCGCCGCTCACGGTCGGCCTCGGCCTGCCGGGCCATCGAGCGTTTCATCGTCTCCGGGAGCGAGACGTCCTTGATCTCGACCCGGTCGATCTGCACGCCCCAGCCGACGGCAGGAGAGTCGATCATCAGCTCCAGACCTTGGTTGAGCTGCTCCCGGTTGGAGAGCAGATCGTCCAGGTCGCTCTTGCCGATGATCGAACGCAGCGACGTCTGGGCCATCTGCGAGACCGCGAAGCGGTAGTCCTCCACCTGGACGACGGCCTCGGCGGCGTCGATCACCTTGAAGTAGATGACCGCGTCGACGCGCACCGTGACGTTGTCCCGCGTGATGCCGTCCTGCGCCGGGACGGGCATCGTGACGATCTGCATGTTCACCTTACGGAGCCGGTCCACGAACGGCACGACCATCGTGAACCCTGGCCCGCGCACCGAACTCTGCAACCGCCCGAGCCGCAGCACGACACCCCGTTCGTACTGTTTGACGACACGCGCCGCGGCCATCACATAGACCGCTCCGACAGACCCGACGGTCACTCCCGCCGCCACCAGCTCCTCGACCATGCCGGCCCCCCAGGGTCCGAATTGGGCGTGTTGGGCGTGCACTTCGAAGGTAGCGCCGCACGGCGCACAAAGGGAGACGCGAGACAGGAGAGAGCCCCCGCCCGGACTCCGGGTGGGGGCTCTCCTGCTGCTGGCTGCAGTCTGGCCGTACGTGGATCAGTAGACGCTCACGCCATAACGGCTCAGCGCCTCGGTGACCGGCTGGAAGAAGGTCGTGCCGCCCGATGAGCAGTTGCCGCTGCCGCCCGAGGTGAGGCCGAGTGCCTTGGACCCCGCGTAGAGCGGGCCGCCGCTGTCGCCGGGTTCGGCGCAGACCGTGGTCTTGATCATGCCGTAGACGATGTCGCCGCCGCCGTAGTTGACGGTCGCGTTCAGGCCGGTGACCTTGCCGCCATGGGTACCGGTCGTCGAGCCGCGCCGGGTGACGTTCTGCCCCACGGTGGCGTTGCCCGCGCTGGTGATGTCCTGGCTGCCGACCGTGCCGGGGTGGCTGATCGAGCCGGAGTACTTGACGATGCCGTAGTCGTTGGTCGGGAAGCTGGAACCTGTCGTGCTCCCGATCGTCGTGGTGTGGCCCGAGTTGGACCACCAGGTGCCCGCGCCGTCGGTGCAGTGCCCGGCGGTGAGGAAGTAGTAGGTGCTGCCGCTGCGGACGTTGAAGCCGAGCGAGCAGCGCCAGCTGGACGCGTAGATCGCGTCGCCGCCGGAGATCAGCTTGCTGAACTTGCCGGGAGTGCGTTCGACCTTGAGGGCGCCCGCGTTGCTGCCCGCCGCCTCCTTGATCTTGGCGATCTCGGCCTTGGAGACGGTGCTGTCCGCGGTGACGACCAGACGGTTCGTCGCCTTGTCGACACTCCATGCGGTGCCTGCGACATCCGCGTCGAGCACCGCGTCGCTCGCGTTGGTGAGCTGCGCCGAGCTGAAGGTGGAGACGTCACTGGCGTTCGCAGCGGGGACGGCGAGCGCGCCGACGGCCACGAGTCCGGTGGCCACGGCGAGCAGACGAGTACGTCTCGCTATGCCGCTGCGGGGGGTGGTGCGCTTGTTCCTCACTTGTTGTTCCTCCCGAGGGGAAGTCAGTGGGCCCACGTGGGTTGGGGCCCGTGAGGCGCAGCCAATGAGCAAAAGGCAAGCCGGATTCCGGATACGCCGTGCTCCTGACAAGCGCTGCTCGGGAGTATTCGGGCCAGGGGCACCACGCACAAGGGCGTCTTTCGGCCGTCAGCCAGATACACGGCAACCGGCCCCGGCGGCTGTCGTACCTGTCGTACGCCACCGGGGCTTGGGTCATCGGCTCTGCTTCTGACGTGTCAGCGGGCGATAAGGTTCCGCTCCCCCGCGGCGATCTCGGCGTCAAGCGTGTTGCCCGGGGGCGGGAAGGGGCAGATGAAGTGGTCGGCGAAGGCGCACGGCGGAAGCAGCGCGCGGTTGAAGTCGACCGTCGTGCGCCCCTCGGCGTCCGGCGCGGCGGGCCGCAGGAACCGGAACCGGTAGCTGGACACCCCGCCGGTCGCGTCGGCGAAGACCGCCCACAGTGAGCCGTCGCCCTCCACCGACACCTGGAGCGTGTGGTCCTTTCCGGCCAGGCTGAAGGCCAGCTCACCGCCGAGGCCGAGCCCCCGCTCCACCCCGTCCGCGTTGCCGACCCGGACGGTGCGCACTCCGCTGCCAGGACCGTCCGTGCTCTCGGCGGCGTACGGCGTGAAGCGCCCCACCACCGCCCAGCGTGCGTCGTACTCGGTGGCATCGATGCCCTGGAAGGCGCGGCGCGTGGCGGACTCCGGGTCGAAGTCGCGTACCGCCCAGAGCCCTTCGCGCCGCAGCACGACGAAGCGGCGGTCCCCGTGCCCGACGCGGGCCGCGCCGACCGGGCCGGGGTCGGCGGCGAGACGGGCCTCGCCGCTGAACAGCTGCCCGTCGAGGGTGAGTCCGTCGTCGGCCTCAGCGGTCAGGACGATCTCGTCGCCCGCCTCGGTCCAGCGCCCGGGGATGTCCGGAAGCGATCCGTCCGGGTAGTCCGCGAGCCAGTGCGTGCCGGTGAGGGAGAGCGGGCCGTAGGGCGCCGCCACCGTCTCCGTCCGCTGCTCGTGCCAGTGCTTCCAGTCGCGTACCGCGTCCGTCGTCATGTGACCAACCCTTCCATATGGACATAAGGCATCCCCTTACGACTCCCTGCTTACGGCCTCTATGGCCCCTACGGCTTCGGCAGGCCCTTGGGGTTGATCTGCGACTCCTTCACGGCCTCGCTCGTCAGATCCCAGCGCCGCAGCACCTTGGCGTAACTGCCGTCCTTGATCACGTGGTTGAGCGCGGCCGCGTAGGCGTCGACGAGCCCGCTGTCCTTCTTCGTGGTGGCGGCGATCTCGCCCTGGATGCTGGGGCCGCCCCCCGACATCGTCCCGATGATCTTCGTCTGTCCCGACGACGCGACGTGGTACGCGGCGGACGGGTTCGGGCCGAGGTAGGCGTCGATGCGACCCGACTGGAGGGCCAGGTAGTAGTCGGAGTCCTTCTGGAAGTACTTGATGGAGACCGGCTCGCGCCCGGCCTTCTCGTTCTGTTCGCTCCAGTCGATGAGGATCTTCTCCTGGTTGGTGCCGGAGGAGACCGCGACCGTCCTGCCCGCCACGTCCGCGGGCTTCTTCGCCGTCCAGTCGGCGTCCTTGCGTGCCTCGAAGGCGATGTTGTCGTGGCGGTAGGTCGCGAAGTCGTACTTCTCCTTGCGCTCCTCGGTCACCGTGACGTTCGAGAAGACGCCGTCGAACTTCCCGCTGTCCAGGCCGACGAAGAGGTTCTCCCAGGAGACCTGCTCGAACTTCGGCTTCAGACCGAGGGTGTCGGCGACGAGGCTCGCGATGTCGACCTCGGAGCCGATCCGCGTCTTGTCGTCGGTGGCGTAGAAGCCGAGGGGCGCGACCGAGTCGGCGCTGCCGCCGAGCCGCAGTGTGCCGCGCTCGCGCACCTTCTCGGGCAGCAGTTTCGCGAGCGCGTCGACCTTCTTGCCGCGTACGCGGTTCTGGTCGGGCCCGATGTTGATGTCGCCGACCTTCTTGGTGCCGGGCTCGCCTCCACCGGTCGCGGCGTCGCTGTCCCCGCCGCAGGCGCTCAGCAGGGGCGCGATGGCCAGGGCGGCGACGGATGCGGAGAGGGTACGTCGGGAAAACATGCGGGAGCTCCTGGAGAATCTCGGCTGGAGAGCCTTGGCTAGAGAACCTTGGAAAGAAACGCGCGGGTGCGGTCGTGCCGCGGCCGGTCCAGTACGTCGCCGGGGGCGCCCTGCTCGACGATGAGCCCCTCGTCCATGAAGACGACCGTGTCGGCGACCTCACGCGCGAAGCCGATCTCGTGGGTGACGACGATCATCGTGGTGCCCTGGCTCGCCAAGTCCTTGATGACGTCGAGGACTTCACCGACCAGTTCGGGGTCGAGCGCCGACGTCGGCTCGTCGAAGAGCAGCAGCTTCGGCTCCAGGGCGAGCGCGCGGGCGATGGCCACGCGCTGCTGCTGCCCGCCGGAGAGCTGCTTGGGATAGGCGTCCGCCTTGTCGGCGAGCCCGACCCGGGCGAGCAGCGTCCCGGCGTGGGCGACGGCTTCCTTGCGCGGACGCTTGAGCGCCGATACGGGCGCCTCGACGATGTTCTCCAGGACGGTCAGATGCGGGAAGAGATTGAAGTTCTGGAAGACGAAGCCGATCTGGGTGCGCTGCTTGAGCACCTCGCGTTCGCGCAGCTCGTAGAGCTTGTCGCCGGAGCGCCGGTAGCCGATGAGCGCGCCGTCGACGCTGATCCAGCCCTTGTCCACCTTCTCCAGGTGGTTGATGGCGCGCAGGAGCGTGGACTTGCCGGATCCGGAGGGCCCGAGGATGACGGTGACCTCGCCCTTGCGCACCTCCAGATCAAGGCCCCGCAGGACTTCCAGGGATCCGAAGGACTTGTGTACGGACCGGAGTTCGACCATCGCGCTCATCGCGATGCCCCCTTCGAGAAGTGACGTTCGACGTAGTGCTGGAGGACGGAGAGGGCGCTGGTGAGCAGGACGTACCAGGCGGTGGCGACCATCAGGAGCGGCACGACGCGGCCGTTGCGGCCGTAGATGACCTGCACCTGGTAGAAGAGCTCGCCGATCGCCATCACGGAGACGATCGATGTGCCCTTGAAGAGGGAGATGATCTCGTTGGCCGCGTTGGGCAGGATCGAGCGCATGGCCTGCGGCAGGATGATGCGGCGGATCTGGCGCAGCCGGGGAATGCCGAGCGCGGCGGCTGCCTCCAACTGCCCGCTGTCGACGGACAGTACGCCCGCGCGCACGATCTCCGCGGCGTACGCGGCCTGGTGCAGGGCGAGCCCGAGGACCGCCGCGCTCATCGCGCCGACGAGCCCCATCGTGTCGAAGGAGAAGAAGCCGGGCCCGAACGGGATCCCGAACTGCAACTCCTTGTAGAGATAGGCCAGGTTGAACCAGAACAGCAGCTGCACGATGAGCGGGATCGACCGGAACGCCCAGATGTAGGCGAAGGCCACGGCCTTCAGGAAGGGGCTCGCCGAGAGCCGCATGAAGGCGATCACGATGCCGAGCGCGAAGCCGAGAGCCGTGCCGTAGAAGGTCAGTTGAAGGGTGACCCAGACCGCCTCGAGGATCACGCCGGCGGTGAAGAACTCCGCGAACACCTCCCATTCCCAACCGGAGTTGGTGGCGAGGCCGTGCGCGAACTGGGCCACGAGGACGGCGGTCGCGACGACGGCCGCCCAGCGCCAGGGGTGGCGTACGGGAACGACCTTCAGCGCGCCGAAGTCGTCCTTCACCAGATCGTCGCCGGCGGCCCGGCGCTCCGTCACGCTCATCGGGTGCGCTCCGAACCGCGCGCGTAGTGCCGCTCCACGTAGTACTGGCCGACGCTGAGCAGCGAGGTGATCACCACGTACCAGATGGTGGCGACCAGGAGCAGCGGGATGACCTGGTAGGTGCGGTGGTAGACGAGCTGCACGGAGTACAGCAGGTCCTGCACCGCAATCACGCTGACGATCGAGGTGCCCTTGAGCGTGCCGATCAGCATGTTCCCCGCGGGCGGCACGATGGAGCGCATGGCCTGCGGAAGGACGATCCGCCGCCATCGGCGCCACCGGCTGAGCCCGAGCGCCTGCGCGGCCTCGATCTGCCCGCGGTCGACGGAGAGGATGCCGCCGCGCACCACCTCGGCGGCGTACGCGGCCTCGTGCAGGGTGAGTCCGATGACGGCGATGGTGATCGGCCCGAGGAGGTTCACCGTCTTCACGCCGAAGAGGTACGGGTACAGCGCCCCGATGTTGAACCAGAACAGCAGCTGCACCAGGATCGGCATCGACCTGAAGAGCCACACATAGCCCCAACTGACCGCGCGCAGCACGGGGTTGGACGAGAGCCGCCCCATGGCGAGCACCGCGCCGAGCGCGAAGCCGAGCACCATGACGACGGCGGTGAGCCAGAGCGTGAGCCACAGGCCGCGCAGCACGGACGCGGAGGTGAAGTAGGTGCCGACCACGTCCCACTGGAACGCGTCGTTGCGGACCACCGAGTTGACGGCGAGCGCGAGGAGCACGAGGACCGCGGCGGCTGCCACCCACTGTCCGGCGCGGCGCTGCGGAACGATGCGCGGGACGTCGGGTGGTGGGTCCTGGGGAGGGGCCGGTGCGGCTTTGGCGAGCGTGTCGGAAGACATGGCGAAGGCTCCGTGGATACAGGAGGTCTCTCCGGCGCACGGCGGAAAAGGAACACGTGGCGGGAGATCACACGGGTGATGCCTTCACACGGACCGAGCCCCTCAGCACGATCCGCCTTGAGAGTACGGGGCGCTTTCGGCCCGCTGTCAAGACCGTCCAGGATATGAGCGGTACGTCTCACGGCAGTTGACGCACAAACGGATGCCTGCTCCACTTGCCCCATGCATTCGCAGCAGTGGCTGGTCACGCGCTCCCACATCGACTTCGGTCGAGTGTGGTCGGCGTCGTGTTCGACGACTCTCTGAGCCGACCCCCTGCGCGCTGAGCCCTTCTCTTTTCCCGGGTCTCTTCCGCCTTGCATCTCCCGTGCGCCCACGCGCCGTTGACCTCGCCTTCACACGCGTACACCGCCGCCGCACCGCTCTGCACTGTTCTGAGCGACGGCACCCCTCCCTCGTACGTCCGCTTCGCCCTGCCCTGCTGCCTGATGGAGAACGTCACGCCATGAGCAAGTCCGCGCATTTCCTCCACCCGCATTTCCTCCACCCGCATTCCCGACGCATCCCGGCGGCCTTCGCCCTGATCACCGCCGCCACCCTCACGCTCACCGCCTGCGGCTCGGGCGACCCCGCCGGCACCGCGGGCGGCGCGGCGCCCGCGGGCAAGAGCGACAAGATCCCCACGCAGGACGTGGTCTCCTCGGTCAAGAAGGACGAGGCGGCGGCGGAGCTCCTGCCGGCGGACGTACGCGAGCGGGGCACCCTCAGTCTCGCGACCGCCGTCGGCGGCAGCCCGCCCGGCAACACCTACCTGGAGGACGGGAAGACGATCGTCGGCCAGGACGCGGACTTCGCGGAGGCCGTCGCCAAGGCGCTCGGCCTGAAGCTGAAGCGTGAGGCCGCGAGCTTCGAGGCGATCCTGCCGGCCCTGGACAGCGGGAAGTACGACCTGGGCACCGGCAATTTCGGCGTGACCGAGGAACGGCGCAAGACGATCGACTTCGTCACGTACATCAACGACGGCCAGGGCTTCGCCGTCCGCGAGGACAGCAAGCTGAAGAAGGTCACCGACTTCCGTCAGCTGTGCGGCCTGAACGTGGCGACCGGCGCGGGCACCACCTTCGAGGTCACCCTGGAGGACAACAAGCACGTCTGCGAGGACGCGGGCAAGAAGCCGTACAGCGTGAAGACGTACGCGGAGCAGGGCGCGATCTGGGGCTCGCTCCAGCAGGGCCGCAGCGATGTGGTGATGTCCACGATCAACGGCCTGCGCTATGCGGTCGCCCACCAGGAGGGACTGAAGTTCCTCGGCGAGTACCACCGTCTCGACGTCGGCTTCGCCTTCAAGAAGGGCACGAGGCTGGCGCCCGCCTTCCAAGCCGCGGTGAACCGGCTGATCGAGGACGGGACGTACGACCGCATCCTGAAGAAGTGGGGCACGCAGGACTCGGCGATCGAGAAGTCCCGGATCTCACCCCCGGAGATCAAGGACTGACTACGGGTCAGGGAGCCGCCGCGCCCGAAGGGGCGCGGCCCCCTAGGGGCGCGGGGAACTGCGCGACCAGCCACGACGAATCCGCAGACGAGGAGCAGCCCCCGAAGTACCTAGAGCCCGCAGTCACAACAGGAGCAGCACTCGCAACAGGAGCAGCAACCACTGTCGCCGCAGTTGTTGCAGCAGCCCTCACGCTTCTTGCGGGACCAGGGCCCCTCGTACGAATCGGCGCAGCACAGCTTGCAGGTGCAGCAGAGCCCGATGGCGACCGCGCACCCCGCCCAGAAGCCCCGCTTCCCGGGCTTCGGGGGCTGCGGCTCGAACTCGGGTCCACCCCCGGGGCCTCCAGGACCGCCAGGGCCGCCGGGCACCCCGCCTCCGTACGGATTTCCACCTCCGTACGGGGACTGCGGGCCGTACGGACCGCTGGAGGGAGGTCCGTACGGCCCGCCCTGGTCCGGCGGCGGTCCGAAGGTGCCGCCCTGATGGGCCGTCACCTCGTGGGCGTGCCCGCAGGCGTCGGTGCCGAAGGCGCGGTCCACCGACCGGCCGAGCTCGTGCGCGAGCAGCATGTGGGCGAGCTTGCCGTCGGTGAATTCGGCGTCGCGCAGCGCGAGGCGTATGCCGTGCAGCGCGTCGTCGGCCAGGCGCCGGGCCTCGGCGAGGCCGGTACCCGTGGCCGTCAGCGGGTTCCACGCACCCGACGCGGCGTCAGCTTCCTTGTCCTCCACGGCATCCAGGAGATGCGCGAGCCTGCCGAAGAGCCGCCCCGCCTCGGCGAGCGGCTCGGCGTTGCCCGGCCTGCCCGCGATGACGGCGGTGTGCGCGAAGGCCGCGGCGGTCGCGGTCTCGGTCGGCTCGGTGACCGTGAGCAGGGAGGTGCCAGGGCCCGCCAAGCCCTCGATGCCGACCTGCCGTTCGACGGCGTCGAGCAGGACCGCCGTGTCGAAGCCCACATCGGCGCCGGTGCGCGCGCCCGCCCTGTCCCAGCTCTGTGCCACTTTCCGGGCGGCCGCGGCCACCGGCCTGCGCGCCAAGAGGCCGTCCCCGTCGACGACGTGGTCGCGCACCTTCGCCGACGCGAGCACCAGCGAGACGGCGGCGGCGAGCCGCGCTCCCTCGCCCTGCGCGACGGACGCGGTGCGCATTCCGCGCAGCGGGCAGGGCCCCGCGGTGCGCCGCCATCCCGTCGACTTGTCGGCCTGAGCCTCCGTCAGAACCGAGATGATCAGGCCGTCGTAGTTGGTCACGACGCGGGCGAACTGCCCGTGATCACCGCGCAGCGCGAGGCAGAGCCCGCACAGATGCGCCATCCATTGCGCCTTCAGCCCTTCACCGAGACGATGACTGCAGGGCCTGACGATTCCGAACATACGACTCCCCCGTGAGCCTGTCGCCGATCAACTCGGGCATCGTATCGAGGGGTCCGTTCACCCGGACGCACCGGTCGTCACCCATACGCCGTGAAGAATCATATTTCACTCACTGTCAGCAGCCGTACACAGCAGGACCCTTGGGGAGTCCCGTGTATCAGCGTGTTGACTCTGCACCAGTACCGTCACGAAAACCCCGCGCGGCGACTATCCACTTGGCGCACTATCCGCATCATGGACGAACATGGGGATGCGGAACGCAGAAAGCCCGCTGTGAGAGGAGGCGTCCATGGGATCGGTGCGCAAGGCGAGTGCCTGGCTTGGCCTCGTCGACGACAACAACAATGACGAGCGTTACTACGACGGCTACGACGACGACGGGGCCGAGGGTCCCGGCGAGGCCTGGGTGACCGACCCGCGGGTGCGGGTGGCGACCGAGGCCGCCGAAGAGGAAGGGCGCCGGATCGGGACCGTGACCCCGGACAGTTTCCGGGACGCGCGCGGCATCGGCGAACTCTTCCGGGACGGCGTCCCGGTCATCATCAACCTCACGTCGATGGAGCCCGGCGACGCCAAGCGCGTCGTGGACTTCGCGGCGGGCCTGACGTTCGGTCTGCGCGGCTCCATCGAGCGCGTGGCCACGCGGGTCTTCCTGCTCACCCCCGCCAACACGCAGATTGTCAACGGGGAGGCCACGAGCCGTCCGGCGGACGGCTTCTTCAACCAGAGCTAGCGGGCGAGGCCGCTCACCGGAAGGCGTCAAGACCGGTGAGCGCCTTGCCCAACACGAGTTGATGCATCTCGACGGTGCCCTCATAGGTGAGCACCGACTCGAGGTTCGTCGCGTGCCGCATCACGGGGTACTCGAGCGAGATCCCGTTCGCGCCCAGGATCGTCCGGGATGTGCGGCAGATCTCGATCGCTTCTCGTACGTTGTTGAGCTTGCCGAAGCTGACCTGTTCGGGGCGGAGCCTGCCCGCGTCCAGGCGGCGGCCGAGGTGGTGCGCGAGCAGGATGCCCTTGTGCAGCTCGACCGCCATGTCGGCGAGCTTGGCCTGGGTGAGCTGGAAGCCACCGATGGGCCTGCCGAACTGCTCGCGGGTCTTGGAGTACTCGACGGCAGTCTCGAAGGAGGAGCGGGCGGCGCCCATGGCTCCCCAGACGATGCCGTAGCGCGCGTGGGAGAGACAGCTCAGGGGGCCCTTGAGCCCGGTGACCTCGGGCAGGACGGCGTCGGCGGGCAGCCGTACCTCGTCCATCACCAGCTCACTGGTGACGCTCGCGCGCAGCGACCACTTGTGCTTGATCTCGGGCGCGGAGAAGCCGGGGGTCTCGGTGGGGACGACGAAGCCCCTGATCCCGTCGTCGGTGTGCGCCCAGACCACCGCGACCCCGGCCACCGACCCGTTGGTGATCCACATCTTGCGCCCGGTGAGCACCCAGTCGGTGCCGTCCTTCTTCGCGAAGGTACGCATGGACGCCGGGTCGGAGCCGTGGTCGGGCTCGGTCAGGCCGAAGCAGCCGATGATCTCGCCCGCGGCCATGCCGGGCAGCCAGCGCTGCTTCTGCTCCTCGGAGCCGAAGCGGTGGATGGCGTACATCGCGAGGGAGCCCTGCACGGAGACGAGCGAGCGGATGCCGGAGTCGGCTGCCTCCAGCTCCAGACAGGCGAGCCCGTACTGGACGGAGCTGGCGCCCGCGCAGCCGTAGCCCTCCAGGGACATGCCGAGCGCGCCGATCGAGCCGAGCTCACGGGCGAGATCGCGGATGCCGGGCAGGTCGCCCTTCTCGTACCAGTCGGCGATGTGCGGCAGGACGCGGTCGGCCGCCCAGGAGCGGACGGTCTCACGGATCGCGAGGTCCTCCGGATCCAGGAGATCGTCGATGCCGAGGGGGTCGGTGGGGTCGAAGGGCGGCAGGGGCGTACGGCTGCGTGCGGACATCTCGGGCCTCCGGCGGCACAAAAACTAGCAGTGGTAGTTAGCTAGGGCTCGGCTGACGTTACGACGCAGCATCCCGCACGTCCAGAGTCCCCCGGTGCGTCCCCGCGTCAGCGGACCGACTCCACGCGGACGCCCGCCGCGTCACGCGGTGCGGGCACCCCGGCATCCGCGCCGTGCTCCTGCTCCTGGCCCTGCTCCTGCTTCTGGCTCTGGTCCTGCTCCGGGTCCTGCTCCTGGCACTCCTGCGATGCGGCCCCGCATTCCATGGTCCGCGGCAGCTTCAGCGCCATCAGCGCGCCGAGCAGCAGCAGCCCCGCGCTGACCAGCAGGGTCACATGCAGCCCGTGCACGAAGGACTCGCGCGCCGCGCTGCGCAGCGCCTCGCCCGCCCCGCCGCCGAGCCCCGAAGCGACTTCGTACGCCTCGCCAAGGGAATGACTCGCGGCGGCGCTCTCCTTGGCGGGGACGCCCTGCACGGACGAGAGGCCAGGGGCGTACGCCGCGTTCATGACGCTGCCGAGCAGCGCGATGCCGATGCCGGCGCCCAGCTGGTACGAGGTCTCGCCGATCGCGGCGGCGCCGCCCGCCTGCGACTGGGGCGCCTCGCTGAGCATCGACTCGTACGAGCCGAAGAGCGTGGTCTGCAGACCGAGGCCGAGCAGCACGAAGCTGGTGATCATCAGCGGGTCGTTCAGCTGGTCGCCCATCCCGGTGAGGATCACCACCGCCACCGCGGTCAGGGTGAAGCCGGAGGCGACCATCGTGCGCGGGCCGAAGCGGTGCAGGAACTTCGATCCGGCCAGGCCGGCGGCCATCGCGGCGACGGTGAGCGGCACGAGCCGCATACCGGTCTCCAGCGGGGAGAGGCCGAGCACCAGCTGCAGATACTGCGCGGCGACCAGTTCGAGGCCCACCAGGGCGAGCATCGCGAGCACGATGCAGCCGAGCGAGGTGCTGAACGCGGGCCGCGCGAACATCGACAGGTCTATGAGCGGGTGCTTGCGCCGCCGCTGCCTGCGGACGAAGCCGACCAGGAGGGCCGCGCCGACGAAGAAGGAGAGGAGGGTCGTCATGCCGAACGGTGACTCTCCGCCGCCCGCCCGCTTCACCGCGAACACGAGGCCGAAGAGACCGCCCGCGGCCATCAGCGCGCCGACCACGTCCCACGGCCCGTCGCGGTCGCCCGTCGACTCGGGAAGCAGCCAGCGCCCGATGGGCAGGCTGACCAGCATCAGCGGGATGTTTATCAGGAAGACCGAGCCCCACCAGAAGTGCTCGAGCAGGAAGCCGCCGAGCAGCGGCCCGCCCGCGGCGCCGATACCGGCCACCGCGCTCCACACACCGATGGCGACGGCGCGCTCACGCCGGTCGGGGAAGACCTGGCGGAGGATCGAGAGGGTCGCCGGCATGATCATCGCGCCGCCGACGCCGAGCAGGGCGCGGGCCGCGATCAGGATCTGGGCGTTGTCCGCCATGGCCGCGACGGCCGATGCCACGCCGAAGAGCGCGTAGCCGAGGAGCAGCACCCGTCTGCGGCCCACCCGGTCACCGAGGGTGCCGAAGAGGATGAGCAGCGAGGCGCAGACCAGTGGATAGACGTCCACGATCCACAGCAGCTCGATGCCACCGGGCTTCAGGTCTTCGGTGACGGCGGGCACCGCCACGTGCAGGACGGTGGCGTCGACGGCGACGAGCAGCAGGCTTACGCAGAGAACGACGAGCACCAGCCAGCGGTTGGCGCCGCCCTGCGACCCGGGTACCCGACGGCCGGAAGGAGCGGTGGCCGTGGTTGAACCCGACATGTGCGATACCTCCCAGTGATCCCTCGCATCGGCGGCCTCGCGGGACGTGATCTCCCAGCTGGCGGCGGCGAAAGGCGAGTGAGCCGTCAGAGTACGCGAGTTCACGGCTGTGGCGCGTGGCGGACCTCTCACGGTTGCACTGAGTCGGTGTGGCGTACGCCACGCTGCCACGCTGTCACGCATGGACCACGCGCAGGGGCGGGCATCCGGTTCCCGCCAACGACTCGGGCCCACCATGATCATTCACGGGGCCCGGTGAGCGGAGGGGAAATTCCGCACCAGGCCCCGGTGAACGAATTAGTAAGCACTATAAAACGGCCATGCCAATGATCAACGAATTCAACAAGGGGCTCACCGCGAAATAAGAGGAAGCCGCGGGAATAAACCGCCCGTCTGAGATCAATGCCACATCACATCGTCATCACAAAGCCACTGATTCGGCCTAGTCCCGCACTCACTCGCTGTAACGTCGATTGGGTGCGTACCGAACGAAACCTCACCCGTCTGGACCGGGTCTTCGCCCGTCTTGACCGTGAGCCGGAACGACCGGCCGGCCTCGATGTGCCGAGGATGAGCAGGCACCGGATCGTGCTCTTCAGCGCGACCCTGGCCTTCTACCTCGCCATCGTGGTCGCCGTGCTGGCCACGTCGTGGCTGGTGCGGTTCGACTGGCAGGTCATGTTCTTCCGGCCCTACCAGCAGTGGCCCGAGATCCACGCCTTCCTCGACTACTGGGTGGTCCTCGGCCAGCGTGGCCCGACCGCCGTGATGGTCGCGGCCTGGCTGGGCTGGCGCTCCTGGCGTCAGCACACGATCCGCCCGCTCCTGACGTTCGGCGCCGCCCTGCTGCTTCTCAACGTCACGGTCGGCGCCGCCAAGATCGGCATGGGCCGCCTCGGCCCGCACTACGCCACCACGATCGGCGCCAACGAGATGTGGCTCGGCGGCGATATATTCCCTTCCGGGCACACCGCCAATGCCGTGGTGACCTGGGGAATCCTGGCCCACATGGCCTCCACCCCGCGCGCCAGGCGATACCTCTCGGCGCTCTCCGCCGTGGTCTCCCTGAGCGTCGGCCTCACCACCGTGTATCTCGGCACGCACTGGCTGAGCGACGTCTTCCTCGGCTGGGCGGCGGGTCTGCTCGTCCTGCTCGCGCTGCCCTGGGCGGAGCCGCTGCTCACCCGGGTCGAGGGCTGGATCTTCAGCCTGCGGGACCTCTGGCGCGGCCGCCGCGCCGGTGTCGGGGCCCCGGCAACCCCTGTCCCTGCGATGTCGCCACAGCCCGCCGCACCGGCCGACGAGCCCCACCGCGAG
>NZ_BAAAUG010000171.1:0-11626 GCF_039533825.1 Streptomyces rectiviolaceus | reverse complement strand
ACTCGTCGAGGCGGCGGGCTGGCCCGCGGCGCGCATCCCGGTGTTCGCAGGCCAGCTGCATCGCGCGGGCCTCGGCGCCGACTGGTCGACGCTGCTCTGGGAGGCCGCGTCGCTGCCGCCCGACCGGCTCGTCGCGCTGGCCGACGCCCTCGCCGGAGCAGGTCGCTCCGACGACTGCCGCAAGCTGCTTCGGCAGGGCGTCTCACGGCCCGCCCCGGAGATCGCCGAGGCCGTGCTCGCGCTGATCGACGCGGGCCGCGAGCGCGAGGCCCGCGCCCTGCTCGACTCCTACCTCCGCGTCCGTACCCCCGAGGACGCGGCGGGCTGCGCGCACACCGATCCGTACCGCCTCATCCCGCTGCTCCTCCAGGCGGCTCAAGGGGTGTCGGACGAGCGGCACTGGGATCTCGTGCACGCGCTGCGCGTCGCCGGATTCAGAGCCTGAGAAATCTCCGCGGCGCCCGTTTCGTTTGCGCGTTCTTGTCCGCTTCTCGCCCGCTCGGGTGCGAAACATGATCGACTCCGCCGGTTAACGGCGATGGTCTTGCCCAGCCCGTCGGGGAGGCTTACGTTTTCCTGTCTACGCACCAAGTCTACGGGCGTAGAAGCTCTCTGACGTCCCGTCGAAGGAGCAGCTCATGGTCAACGTCGTACGCGCCGCACTGGTCCAGGCAACCTGGACAGGCGACACCGAATCCATGATTGCCAAGCACGAGGAGCACGCCCGCGAGGCGGCCCGCCAGGGTGCGAAGATCATCGGCTTCCAGGAGGTGTTCAACGCCCCCTACTTCTGCCAGGTGCAGGAGCCCGAGCACTACCGGTGGGCCGAGCCCGTGCCGGAAGGACCCACCGTCACGCGGATGCGGGATCTCGCCCGGGAGACCGGCATGGTCATCGTCGTCCCGGTCTTCGAGGTCGAGCAGTCCGGTTTCTACTTCAACACCGCCGCCGTGATCGACTCCGACGGGTCGTATCTCGGGAAGTACCGCAAGCACCACATTCCCCAGGTCAAGGGCTTCTGGGAGAAGTACTACTTCAAGCCGGGGAACGCGGGCTGGCCCGTCTTCGACACGGCGATCGGCAAGGTCGGCGTCTACATCTGCTACGACCGCCACTTCCCCGAGGGCTGGCGGCAGCTCGGCCTGAACGGCGCCCAGATCGTCTACAACCCCTCCGCCACGTCGCGCGGCCTCTCCGCCTACCTCTGGCAGCTTGAACAGCCCGCGGCGGCCGTCGCCAACGAGTACTTCATCGCCGCGATCAACCGCGTGGGCGTCGAGGAGTACGGCGACAACGACTTCTACGGGACGTCGTACTTCGTCGACCCGCGCGGCCAGTTCGTCGGGGAGACCGCAAGCGACAAGGCGGAGGAACTCGTCGTCAGGGACCTGGACTTGGGCCTGATCGAGGAAGTACGCCAGCAGTGGGCGTTCTACCGGGACCGCCGCCCCGACGCGTACGAAGGACTGGTACAGCCGTGAAGGATCTCCACACCCGCCACAAGGCCGTCCTGCCCGAGTGGCTCGCGCTCTACTACGCCGACCCGCTGGAGATCACCCACGGCGAGGGCCGCCGCGTCTGGGACGCGGACGGCAAGCAGTACCTCGACTTCTTCGGCGGCATCCTCACCACGATGACCGCCCACGCGCTGCCCGAGGTCACCAAGGCGGTCAGCGAGCAGGCCGGGCGGATCATCCACTCGTCCACGCTCTACCTCAACCGGCCGATGATCGACCTCGCCGAGCGGGTCGCGGGCCTCTCCGGGATCCCGGACGCCCGGGTCTTCTTCACCACGTCGGGGACCGAGGCCAACGACACGGCCCTGCTCCTGGCCACCGCGCACCGCCGCTCGAACCAGATCCTGGCGATGCGCAACAGCTACCACGGCCGCTCCTTCACGGCCGTCGGCATCACCGGCAACAACGCCTGGTCGCCGACCAGCCTCTCGCCGCTCCAGACGCTGTACGTGCACGGCGGCGTCCGCAGCCGAGGACCGTACGCCGCGCTGAGCGACGCCGAGTTCATCGAGGCCTGCGTCGCCGACCTGAAGGACATGCTCGGGCAGGCGCGCGGGGGAGTGGCGGCGCTGATCGCCGAGCCCATCCAAGGAGTCGGCGGCTTCACCTCGCCTCCGGACGGCCTGTACGCCGCCTTCCGCGAGGTCCTGTGGGAGCACGGCGTCCTGTGGATCTCGGACGAGGTGCAGACCGGCTGGGGGCGCACCGGCGACCACTTCTGGGGCTGGCAGGCGCACGCCGCCAGCGGCCCGCCGGACATCCTCACCTTCGCCAAGGGCATCGGCAACGGCATGTCCATCGGTGGCGTCGTCGCGAGCGCCGAGGTGATGAACTCCCTCGACTCCAACTCCATTTCGACCTTCGGCGGCTCGCCGGTCACGATGGCGGCCGGCCTCGCCAACCTCACGTATCTCCTGGAACACGACCTCCAGGGCAACGCGCGGCGCGTCGGCGGTCTGCTCATCGAGCGGGTGCGTGCCGTCTGTGCCCAGCTGCCCGTCGTACGCGAAGTGCGCGGCCGGGGCCTGATGATCGGCATCGAGCTCGTCAACCCCGAGACGGGCGAGGCCAATCCGCAGGCGGCCGCCGCCGTCCTCGAAGCGGCTCGCGAAGGCGGACTCCTGATCGGCAAGGGCGGCGGCCACGACACCAGCGTCCTGCGCGTCGCCCCGCCCCTCTCGCTGACCGTCGCCGAGGCGGAAGAAGGGGCGGCGATCCTCGAACAGGCCCTGCGGAGCGTCTAGTTCGCGTGCCTACCGGTATGAACGTACGAGCATGAAAGGGAGCGTCCCATCATGAGTACCCGCACCCTGATCCGCGGCGGACTTGTCATCACCGCCGCCGAAGAGACCCACGCCGACGTGCTGATCGAGGACGGCAGGATCGCCGCGCTCGCCGCCCACGGCTCGGGCGCCGCCGAGGCATGGACCGCGGACCGCGTCATCGACGCCTCCCACAAGTACGTGATTCCGGGCGGAGTCGACGCGCACACGCACATGGACTTCCCGTTCGGCGGCACGTTCTCGTCCGACGACTTCGAGACGGGCACCCGGGCCGCGGCCTGGGGCGGTACCACCACCATCGTGGACTTCGCGGTGCAGAGCCGGGGGCACGCGCTGCGTGCGGGCCTCGATGCCTGGTACGCGAAGGCGGACGGCAAGTGCGCGATCGACTACGGCTTCCACATGATCCTCTCGGACGTCAACGAGAAGTCCTTGCGGGAGATGGACCTGCTGATCGAGGAAGGTGTCAGCTCGTTCAAGCTCTTCACCGCCTACCCCGGCGTCTTCTTCAGCGACGACGGCCAGATCCTGCGCGCGATGCAGAAGGCCGAGTCCAACGGCGGCCTGATCATGACGCACGCGGAGAACGGGCTCGCCATCGACGTCCTGGTGGAGCAGGCGCTCGCGCGGGGCGAGACGGATCCGCGCTACCACGGCGAGGTGCGCAAGGCGCTCCTGGAGGCGGAGGCGACGCACCGCGTGATCAAGCTCGCCCAGGTGGCGGGCGCGCCGGTGTACGTGGTGCACGTCTCGGCGCAGGAGGCGGTGGCCGAGCTGGCCAAGGCCCGCGACGAGGGCCTGCCGGTGTTCGGGGAGACCTGTCCGCAGTATCTGTTCCTGTCCACGGACAACCTCGCGGAGCCGGGATTCGAGGGCTCCAAGTACGTCTGCTCGACGCCTCTGCGGCCGCGTGAGCACCAGGCGGCGCTCTGGCGCGGTCTGCGCACCAACGACCTCCAGGTGGTGTCGACCGACCACTGCCCGTTCTGCTTCGTGGGGCAGAAGGAGCTGGGCCGCGGCGACTTCTCCAAGATCCCGAACGGCCTCCCCGGCGTGGAGAACCGCATGGACCTCCTCCACCAGGCCGTGGTCGACGGGCACATCAGCCGCCGCCGCTGGATCGAGATCGCCTGCGCGAGCCCGGCCCGGATGTTCGGCCTGTACGGCAAGAAGGGCACGATCGCGCCGGGCGCCGACGCCGACATCGTCATCTACGACCCGGCGGCCGAGCAGGTCATGTCGGCGGACACGCACCACATGAACGTGGACTACTCGGCGTACGAGGGCAAACACGTCACCGGCCAGGTGGAGACGGTCCTGTCCCGGGGTGAAGTGGTCATCGACGAGCGGAAGTTCACCGGCCGCGCAGGACACGGCGCGTACGTGCCGCGCGCCACCACCCAGTACCTCGGCTAGGAGAGGCGACGCACCATGGACTTCGGACTCGTCCTGCAGACCGATCCGCCGGCCGGGCAGGTCATCAGCCTGATGAAGCGCGCCGAGCGCAACGGATTCGGCTACGGCTGGACCTTCGACTCGGCCGTGCTGTGGCAGGAACCCTTCGTCATCTACAGCCAGATCCTGGCGAACACGGACCGGCTGATCGTCGGTCCGATGGTCACCAACCCGGGCACGCGCACCTGGGAGGTGACGGCCTCCACGTTCGCCACGCTCAACGACATGTTCGGCAACCGCACCGTGTGCGGCATCGGGCGGGGAGACTCCGCGATGCGCGTCGCCGGGCGCGCCCCGAACACCCTCGCCCGGATCAGCGAGGCGATGAAGGTCATCCGTTCGCTGGCCTCGGGCGGGGAAGCGGACCTGGGCGGCACCACGATCCGCTTCCCCTGGATCAAGCAGGATGCCCAACTCCCGGTGTGGATGGCCGCGTACGGCCCCAAGGCGCTGAAGATGGCGGGCGAGGAGGCCGACGGCTTCATCCTCCAGCTGGCCGACCCCTATCTGACGCAGTCGATGGTGAAGGCGGTCCGGGACGCGGCCGCCGCGGCGGGCCGCGACCCGGCGTCGGTGAAGATCTGCGTCGCCGCCCCCGCCTATCTGACCCAGGACGACTCACCCGCCGCGCTCGCCCACGCCCGTGAGCAGTGCCGCTGGTTCGGCGGGATGGTCGGCAACCACGTGGCCGACCTGGTGGCGAAGTACGGCGAACACTCGGACCTGGTCCCCGAGGCCCTCACCGAGTACATCAAGGCCCGCGAGGGATACGACTACTCCCACCACGGCCGCGCCGACAACCCCGACACGGCCTTCGTCCCGGACGACATCGTCGACCGCTTCTGCGTGATCGGCACGGCCGCCCAACACATCGCGAAACTGGGTGAGTTGAAGCGACTGGGAGTCGATCAGTTCGCGCTGTACGCGATGCATGACGCCCGCGAAGGCGTCATCGACGGGTACGGCACCACGGTCATCCCCGCACTGCGGAACTGACGCCCCCGGTTCGCCCCACCACCCGGCCCGGGTGTCATCCGAACTGGCCGACCTGGTACTCGCCGGCGGGCCGCTGGGTCAGGACGTTCATGCGGTTGAAGGCGTTGATGACGGCGATGACCGCCACCAAGGCGGCGAGCTGGTCCTCGTCGTAGTGCTTGGCGGCGTTCGCCCACACCTCGTCGCTGACACCACCGGCCGCGTCCGCGATGCGGGTACCCTCCTCCGCCAGCTCCAGCGCGGCCCGTTCGGCATCGGTGAACACCGACGCCTCGCGCCAGGTGGCGACCAGATGGAGACGCACCTGGGTCTCCCCGGCGTGCGTGGCCTCCTTGGTGTGTATGTCGACGCAGAAGCCGCACCCGTTGATCTGACTGGCGCGCAGCGCGACCAGCTCCTGCGTCGTGGCCGACAACGTCGAGTCCGTGAGCGCCCTGCCCGCGGTGGCGATGTGCTTGACGGCCTGGGCCGAGACCGGATTGCTGAGGAAGTCGAGACGGGCCTGCATGGTGTTCTCCCTTTCATGTCTGGCCGGTCCATCCCCTGGGCGGAGCGGCCGTTCGCGGGATCGTGTCGTCCCAGAAGTACCGACGGGACAGCCCTCCGGAATGTGAGGTGACGCGCCGACGTCACATTCCGGAGGGCTGTCCCGTCGTACTGATGACGGCAGACGCGGCAAGGGGAGCGGCGACACCATGAGGACCCAGTTGACTACCGGAGACGGACGGTTCGATCCGAGCCTGGGCGCGATCATGAGCGAGCGGCGTCAGCTGATCAATCTCGCGTACCGGCTCCTCGGCTCCCTCGCCGATGCCGAGGATGTCGTGCAAGAGGCCTACGTCCGCTGGTACGCCATGTCCCCGCCGCAGCAGGAGGCCATCGAGTCCCCCGGCGGCTGGCTGACGAAGGTCGCGAGTCGCATCTGCCTCGACCAGCTCCGCTCGGCACGGGCCCGGCGCGAGAGCTACGTGGGCGAATGGATCCCGGAGCCGCTGCCCGATCGCACGGAGTGGACCGAGGGGCGGCCGGGCGGCACGGCCGCGGACCCGGCCGACCGGGTCACGCTCGACGAGTCGGTCACCATGGCGTTCCTCGTCGTGGTCGAATCGATGACCCCGGCCGAGCGCGTCGCCTTCATCCTGCACGACGTCTTCCGCTACTCCTTCGCCGAAGTGGCCGAGATCGTCGGCAGGAGCCCCGCGGCCTGCCGCCAGCTGGCCTCATCGGCGCGCCGCCGCATGCGCGCCTCGCGCGCCGTCGAGGCTCCGGCGGCCCGGCGCGTCGACGTCGTCAGGGACTTCAGGCGCGCGTGGGAGACCAAGGACATCGCCGCACTCGTCGGCCTCCTCGACCCCGACGCCACGGCGCTCGCCGATGGCGGGGGCCTGGTCAACGCGGCACCCCACCCCATCGCAGGAGGCGAGGAGATCGCGCGCTACCTGATCGCCGTCGCCGGCAGGGTGCCCGAACAGACGATCCTGGAGCGCACGGTCAACGGCAGGCCCGGCCTGGTGGTCCAGCACGGTGGCGTCACCACATCGGTGATCGCCTTCGGCTTCGACGGCGACCGGATCAAGCACTGCTGGGCCGTACGGAACCCCGAGAAGCTCCGGGCCTGGACGGGGGCCTGGACGGGGGCGCGGACGAGTCGGACGGTGACCGGGTGACGGTGGTGCACGCGGGCCGTCGGCGGGGTGGCTCTGTCCGGTTGGGGCCGCTGGTTTGCCCTTTGCGATCTTTGTCGTACGGTAAACTAACGAACTGAGCCAAGGCGCTCCATTGAGCCGGGGGTTGCTCAATATTCAAGCGGCGACGACGATCGCCGACGGTCGGAGGGGCGGGGGGCAAGGGATGAGTCCCAGGGTCGTACGCATCGACAACTCCGCCCGTGACAGCGTGCCTGATATCGACGGCACCATGACGAGCAGCCCGCGCCGCTGATGTCTTCGGGGTTCTGAACTCCGGATCGCCCGCGCCCAGTTGCCGTCATCCAGCTTTCCGACGGCATGGAGCGCCGTGCGCCCGTGTCGCACTGCCGTGTCCGTCCTCTGGAGACCAGATGACCACCCAGGAGATTCCCGAGCAGCTGCTTGACGGCTACTCCGACATCCTCACTCAGGCGGCCGCGACCGGCCGCCGTCTGACCCGTGAGGAGCTGATGTCA
The DNA here is from genome assembly GCF_039533825.1 of Streptomyces rectiviolaceus. NCBI lineage: Bacteria > Bacillati > Actinomycetota > Actinomycetes > Kitasatosporales > Streptomycetaceae > Streptomyces > Streptomyces rectiviolaceus. The sequence continues at coordinate 4,211 of NZ_BAAAUG010000171.1, read as the reverse complement.
CGCCGGGCGCTCGGTGCGCAGGCCGCCAACGCCGGGTACCCGTGGCGCGTCCTCATCCGCGAACACCTCGCCGCCACCCGCGTCCACCGTCCCGCCGCCGGTGATCCGGACCATGTGCTCGCGACCGCGGAGCAGGCCATCGACGCCTTCGCCGAGGGATACGAACACGCGCAACGGCTCGTCGTACGCCAAGAGGAGGCCGCACGGCGCGAGTTGATCGACGACCTGCTGTACGGACGAGGGGACCTGGGGCGCCTCGCCGCACGTGCCGAGCGATTCGGTCTGCGGCTGTCCCACGCGCACGCGGTGGCCGTGGCGGAGGGGCAGTCCGCCTACGACGAGACCGATCCCGTGTCGCGGGACGTGGAGAGCGACCTGGTCGGCCGTTTCGGTGACCGTCACATCCTGCTCACCACCAAGGACGGCCGCCTTGTGTGCATCGCCCCCGCCCATCAGGAGGAGGTCCTCGCCCACTTCGCCAAGCGGGCGTACGCCGCCACCGACGGTGGCCGTATCGCCATCGGCAGGCCCCAGCCCGGGGCCGCGGGCATCGCCCACAGCTACGAAGAAGCCGTCAGCACCCTGGAGCTGGCGACGCGCATGGGCTTCGACCAGCCCGTGCTGCGCGCCGCCGACCTCCTGGTCTTCCCCGTCCTCGCCCGCGACCGGCAGGCTCTGGTGGAGCTGGTGCTCACCACGCTCGGCCCACTGGAAGAGGCGAGGGGCGGGGCCGTGCCGCTGCTCGACACCCTGTTCGCCTACTTCGACACCGGGTGCGTGGCGGCCCAGGCGGCCCGGCAGTTGTCGCTGAGCGTACGAGCCCTGACGTACCGCCTGGAGCGCATCCGCACCCTCACCGGATCCGACCCCGCCGACCCGCTGGACCGCTACACCCTGCAGACGGCGGTCATCGGAGCGCGGCTGCTCGGCTGGCCGACCACCTCGCTGTGACCTGTGAGCTGTGACGGTCAGTCGGTGACGTCGATCTTGCCGTTGAGCTTGGTGGGAGCCGCGCCCGCCAGGGGCTTGCCACCCGTGATGCCCTTGAGGAGTTCGGCGAGGTCGACTCCCGTGGTGGAGCTGAGGAGTTCGACGCCCTGGGCGACGTTGTCGGCGACCGTGCGGGACAACTGGCTCGCGCCGTCCGTGGAGATCACGGTCATCTTGTCGATCGCGCTGAGCGGCTCGGAGGCCTTGGCCACCACGCTGGGCAGCACCTCGACGAGCATCTGCAGCACCGCGGCGTCGCCGTACTGGGCGAACGCGTCCGCCTTCTTGCGCATCGCCTCCGCCTCGGCGGCTCCCTTGGCGCCGATCGCGGCGGCGTCGGCCTCGCCTTCCAGGCGTACGGCGTCGGCGAGCGCAGCACGCTGGGCCTTCTCGCCCTCACCGGTCAGGCGGGCCCGCTCGGCGTCGGCCTGAGCCTGCTTGACCAGCGAGACGCGGCGGGACTCCGCCTCCTGCTCGGCCTGGTAGCGGGCGGCGTCGGCGGGCTTGCGGATCTTGGTGTCCAGCTCGCGGTCGGTCAGGGCGGCCTGCCGCTGGGCCACCTTCTCCTGCTCGGTGAGGACCTCCTGCCTGCGGGCGGCCTCGGCGAGCGGTCCCGCAGCCCCGGCGCGGGCGGTGGCCTCGTCGGTCTCGGCCTTGATCTCGGCCTGCTTGAGGGAGAAGGTCCGCTGGGCGACAGCGATCTCCTCCTCGGCCTTGAGCCGGGCCTGCTCGGCGGCGCGGCGGGCGACGGCCTCTGCGATGTCCGCCTCCTGCTTGGCGCGGGCGGCCTCGGGGCGGCCGAGGTCCTCCAGGTAGGAGCCCTCGGTGGTGATGTCCTGGATCTGGAAGGCGTCGAGCACCAGGCCCTGCCCGGACAGGCTCGCCTCGGCCTCCTCGGCGACCTGCCCGGCGAAGGCGGCGCGGTCACGGATGATGTCCTCCACCGACATCCGGCCCACGATGGAACGCAGCGCGCCGGAGAGGACTTCCTGGGTGAAGCCGACGATGCCGCCCTGCTGGGCGAGGAACCGCTGCGCCGCGGCGCGTATGGAGTCCTCGGTGCCGCCCACCTTGACGATCGCGACGCCCTCTAGGTTGGCCTTCACCCCGCGCAGCGTGACGGCGCCGCGCACCGCGATCGGAATGTGCCGCGAGGAGAGGTCGAGCATGAACTTCTGCTGGACGAACGGCACGACGAACACGCCGCCGCCCACCACGACCTTCTGCCCGCTGTTGTCGGTGAAGATCCGGCCGGTGTCGGGGTCGGTGGACTTCTTGCCGCGCCGCCCGGTCACGATGAAGGCCTCGCTCGGCCCCGCGACCTTGTAGCGGGTCACGACGACGAGCGCGAGCAGCACGAGGAGTACGACGACTCCGATGACGGCGGTCAGGACTGGACTCATGGCTGATTCCCCCCTGCCTCCCCGGGGGACGGCAGATCGGTGATGTTGTACGTGGGCGTGGGTGGTGTGGTGTGGTGGTCAGCGCTGCACGGGGCGGACCGCGACCGAGGTCGGCGACAGTGCCGCCTCGACCCAGATCTCGGTGCCGCGGGTGACGGCAACGGCGCTCTTGGCGGCGAACTTCACGGGCTGACCGGCCAGTTGGAGCAGCACTTCGCCATAGCCGTCGACGGGGATCGCGGTGACCACGGCCCCCGCGGTGCCCACGAGATCGCCGCCACGCGGAGTGGCCGCGGTCTGATCCCGCATCAGGGCACGGCTGAACCTCCACGTCAGCCAGCCCGCTCCCACGCCGACGGCGGCTCCGACAGCGGTGGCGCCCGCGGCCCCGAGCCCGGTCGTGCCGAGCACGATCGCGCCGCCGAAGCCGAGCATGGACACGAAGCCGGCGATGACGGGAAGGGAAAGCAGCCCGTCGAAGAGCCCGTCGAGGACTCCCGCGCCGCCGAAGAGCCCTTCAAGGACCCCGTCGAAGACGAGGGAGAGGACCAGCAGCGCGATTCCCGCGATGCCGAGACCCAGAAAGACAGTCACCGGAGCACCTCCCCAACTTGCCGGATGTCTCGGTGAGGCTGGGATCGTCGCATGCGGGGGAGATGGTGCACATTGCCGCAATCCGGCAGTCAATACGCTTCTTTGATGCCGGGCTATGTTTCGGCCGGGCCCGCACCGGCCCGGGCACGTCGGCCGAGCAGTTCGGCCAGGCCCTGGCGGGTGGCGGCAAGGACGACGCGGTCCTGGGAGCGCAGTACGTATCCCGGGAGGAGGTCCCAGACGAGGCCCGCCGGGTGCTCGGTGCCGTCGTCGGACCGGGAGGCCGTCAGGTCCGGCAGCCGTTCGTCCGGCGCGGCGGAATCCAGGGCGATGACCCGCCAGACCCCGGGCCGGAACGACTCGGCGATGGTCCGCCCCTCCAACTGGGGGTGCCCCGCGACGTCGAGGTCGGCGAACAGCAGCACCCGCCGCTCGACGGGGATCGCGCCCAGGATCTGGCGCCCCATCATGGCCCCGGCGAAGGCGGGGGCGGCGAGGGTGGAGACGCTGCGGCTGCGCGTGAGGGCCTGCGGGTGGGCGGCGCGCAGGGTGCGGTAGACGGCGGTGGCGAACGTGTCGTCGTAAAGGCGGAGGGCCACGCGCACATTGGGCTTGACCGAGCGTGCGTACAGCGCGGCCTCGAGGTTGGTGGTGTCGGCGCTGGTGAGGGCGAGCAGCGCGTGTGCGCGGTGGATCTTGGCGGCCTCCAGGACGCCCTCGTCCGTGACGTCGCCGACGACCGTGGGAACGCGCAGGCGCCGGGCGAGCGGGATGCCACGCGCTTCGGGGTCCTCCTCCACGCACACGACGGGGATGCCGAGTTCACGCAGGCGGGCCAGGACGCGGGTCCCGATCTTGCCGAGGCCGAGCAGGACCACGTGGCCGGAGAGGCCACGCGGCGGTCGGCGCAGGGAGGAGGCGGTGCGGAAGGTGCCGAGCGCCTCGAGGACGGCGGCGAGGAGCACCGGCAGGAGGAGCAACCCGGCGAGGCCGGACAGGAGTTGCAGGATCTGCCGGGAGGTGGATTCACCGAGCGCGGGGTCGTCGATGGCGAACAGGTCGAGCAGCGTCAGGTAGGCGGCGTGCAGGGGGTGGGCGTCGCTGGTGAGCCAGTTCGCCACCGCCAGGCCGAGGACGCAGGCCATGAGCCCGGCCACCGACCAGCGCAGGCGCGGCGAGAAGAGCGAGCCGAGCGGAAGCCCGCGCCCGGCCAGCCGCCCGGCC
>NZ_BAAAUG010000170.1:0-38362 GCF_039533825.1 Streptomyces rectiviolaceus | reverse complement strand
GATGTCGGTGCTCGGCTCGCGCGTCGTGCCGGTGGTCTCGCGCGTGGAGATCTGCGCCTGGACGACGGTCGCGTCGTTGTCCAGGGCCACGCGGATGAGGCCGCGGTCGGGCGTGATGACCGGTACGCCGTCGAAGACCTGCCGGAACGTCACATGGGTCTCCAGGGACACCGGCTCCCCGAGTTCGGAGCCGTCCTTCGCCCCGGAGTTCTGCATCAGGTCGTGCACGCTGTCCACGACGAGCTCGGCGCCGTCGGCGTGCTGCTCGGCGAACGTGCGCGCCGCCTCGACCGCCTGATCCGTGGGCAGCTGCCGCAGGTTGCGGTGGTTGGCCTCGGCGAGCTTGACCCACCGGATGGCGTGCGGAGCCGTGGAGACGGTCCGGTCGCCGGAGGTGGCGCTGAGCACGCCCTGCCGCTCGACCTGCACCTCTTGCAGCGCCGCCGACGGGAAGTCGGCGATGCGGCCCATCCTGGTGAGCTCCTCGCCCGGGTCGCGCGGTGCGAGCTGCACGATCTGCGGGCTGCTCGGCGCCTGCGTCAGCGGCTCCCTGAGGCCGGCGCGCGCGTTGTACCAGCGCCACGCGTACCAGTTGTCCGGCACGTGCTCGCGATAGAGGGTGCGCTCGCCGTTGAGGCGGGCGTTGGCGTCGGCCTGGGTGGCGCCGACCGCGCAGACCGAGGGCGCCTGGCCCTTGTAGATGTCCCAGCTCGCGTTCAGCCACGCGTCGGTGAACGTCTGCCCCGCCCGCCACTTCTCCCAGAACTTCTTGCCGTAGTCCGGGCTGTCGATGCTGACGGTCTCGAACCCGAAGATCATGCGGAAGCCGATGTTGGGCCCGGCCCAGGTGCGGATCGGTGAGTGCCCGCCGAGGACCCGCAGCGAGGTGCAGGTGGACCAGAAGACGTAGTTCGCCTTCTCGTTGCCCAGCGCCATCCGGTTCGAGATCGCGTCGCTGCGGCCGTCCCAGACCGCGCCGAGCGGCGCGAAGAAGACGCCGTTGCCGTCCATGCCGCCGTGGCCCGAGTGGTAGACGGCGACCACCGCGTCCATGCCGTACCGGTCCTGCCAGTTGTCGTACGTCTCCTCGTACGCCCAGACCTGTGCCCCGCCGTCCGCGAACCAGAAATTGCGGTCGTAGAACTGCTGGAGGTACGCCAGCCACCCGGTGGCGTCGGCGTGCGTGTGGAAGAGCGAGGACTGGTTGACGAACTTCTGGATGCTGAAGGCACCCCACCAGCCGAACGTCGAGTCACGGTCACCGGCGGCTCCCGGTTTTGCCCCTTCTAGCGGGGACGGACCGCGGTCCGTGTAGTTCATGCGCATGGCCAAACCCCCTGAGTGATCTCCTCGTGGGTGCGAGGGGGCCTCAAAGTGTCACCGTGGACGCGCCTTGCACAGTTGCGATTTCGGCCATAGCGACCGTGCACCGGGACTGTCGTGGAGCCTCAGGCACCCCGGCTCTCCCTGCTGAGGAGCCTGCCGCGGATCTTCTGCAGGCGGGGCATCAGGACGTACACGACCGTGAGGACGACGGCCGCGCTGAGGAGCAGGGTCTGGACGACCATGGGCAGTTTCGTCAGCCAGGAATGGAAGAGCAGCTCCAGGACGGTGAGCGTCGGGAAGACCGAGAGCCAGATCATCAGGGCCATGTGGTGACGGGGCGGGGGAGCGGTCTGCATGAGGGTTCCTTCCGGGTATCCGGGAATCCGAGAATCCGAGAATGTCCAACCAACCGTTTGGAGATTGGTGCCGGAAAGCTAACACGGGCCGAGGCAATCTCCAAACAGTTGGTTGGGTATGCTGGCTCCATGGCCTGGGACACCGCACGCACCCGGCAGGCGCTGCTCGACGCCGCCGTGGACGAATTCGCCGAGCACGGATTCGACGGCGCCCGCATCGACCGCGTCGGGACGCGGGCGGGCGTCAACAAGGAGCGGATCTACCAGTACTTCGGCAACAAGGAGAAGCTCTTCGGGCACGTCCTCGAGGCCGAGCTCGACCGCATCGCCACCGCCATCCCGGTCACCGTCGAGCAGGCCGCCGACCTCGGTGACTACGCGGGCCGGCTGTACGACTACCACCGTTCCCGCCCCCAGTTCATCCGGCTGCTGCACTGGGAGGGCCTGCGCGACACCGGCGGCCCCGCCCTCAAGGAGCCCGAGCGCACCGCCACCTACGGGTCCAGGGTCGAGGCGCTCGCCCAGGCCCAGCGCGACGGCACCCTGGATCCGGATCTCGATCCGAAGGCGCTGTTCTACGCCGTACTGGCCCTTGGCGCCTGGTGGTTCAGCGTGCCCCAGGCGGTCCGGATGATCTTCGGCGGAGAACAGCGGCCACAGACGGAGCGGGACGCGCTGATCGGACTCGTGCGGCGTCTGGCGGGTCAGGGAGACCGCTGACCAGGATCCCCCGCGGCCCGTGCCCCCTTGGGCCGCCCGGCGGCCGTCTGCCGTTCACCGCCCGTGGGCCGGTCTACCGCGTGCGCCAAGTCAGGGTGTGATCGGATGGGTGCACGGAAGTTCCGGAACGCATCACGGAACCGCACTGAAGGGATCTACATCGTGGCTACCACGCGCTCCGCGCACACGGTCTGGGAAGGCAACCTGCTGGAGGGCTCCGGCACGGTCACCTTCGACTCGTCCGGGATCGGGGAGCAGGCCGTGTCCTGGCCGTCCCGCGCCGAGCAGGCCAACGGCAAGACCAGCCCGGAAGAGCTGATCGCCGCCGCGCACTCCAGCTGCTTCTCCATGGCCTTCTCCAACGGCCTCGACAAGGCGGGCACCCCGCCGACCCGCCTGGTGACGTCCGCCGACGTGACGTTCCAGCCGGGCACCGGCATCACCGGCATCCACCTCACCGTCGAGGGCACGGTGCCCGGCATGGACGAGGCCGCCTTCCTCGCGGCCGCCGAGGACGCCAAGGTCAACTGCCCGGTGAGCCAGGCGCTGAAGGCGACGCCGATCACGCTGACGGCGAAGCTGGCCTGACGTACGGCTTTCCGCCATTTTCCGACGGTGCCGCCGTCCCTCACGGGGCGGCGGCACCGTCATAGGCGGCATTGACAATGTGCCGCTCAAGTTTTGTGATGGAGGTCGAAGTACGCCGGGAAACGGGCTCGCGGTGGAAGGGGACTGGACATGGCACGTGCAGTCGGGATCGACCTCGGTACGACGAACTCGGTGGTGGCCGTCCTGGAGGGTGGTGATCCAACGGTCGTGGCCAACGCGGAGGGAGCGCGCACCACACCCTCGGTCATCGCCTTCGCGAAGAACGGCGACGTCCTCGTCGGAGAGGTCGCCAAGCGGCAGGCGGTCACGAATGTGGAGCGCACCGCACGCTCCGTCAAACGGCACATGGGCGACGGGAGTTGGCGCTTCCCGGAGGGCGGGTCCGTGGACGGGACCCGGTATACCGCGCAGGAACTCTCCGCCCGCGTCCTGCAGAAGCTCAAGCGTGACGCCGAGTCCTATCTGGGCGAGGACGTCACGGACGCGGTCGTCACCGTCCCCGCCTACTTCGACGACACGCAGCGCCAGGCCACCAAGGAGGCCGGCGAGATCGCGGGCCTGAAGGTGCTCCGCATCATCAACGAACCGACGGCCGCGGCTCTCGCGTACGGCCTGGACAAGGGCGACGACCAGACGGTCCTCGTCTTCGACCTCGGCGGCGGCACCTTCGACGTCTCGCTCCTGGAGATGGGTGACGGCGTCATCGAGGTGAAGGCCACCAACGGCGACACCCAACTGGGCGGCGACGACTGGGACCAGCGCATCGTCGAGTACCTGGTGCGCCAGTTCAAGAACAACCACGGAGTGGACCTCGGCAAGGACAAGATGGCGCTGCAACGGCTGCGGGAGGGCGCCGAGAAGGCGAAGATCGAGCTGTCGTCGTCGAGCGAGACGGACATCAACCTGCCGTACGTCACGGCGTCGGCGGACGGCCCGCTGCACCTGGCGGAGAAGCTGACCCGCGCTCAGTTCCAGGAGCTGACCGCGGACTTGCTGGAGCGCTGCCGCGGCCCCTTCCACCAGGCCGTGAAGGACGCGGGCGTCAAGCTGTCGGCCGTCGACCACGTGATTCTGGTGGGCGGTTCGACGCGGATGCCCGCGGTGACGGAGCTGGTCAAGGAACTCACCGGGAGCGAGCCGCACAAGGGAGTCAACCCGGACGAGGTGGTCGCGCTCGGCGCGGCGCTCCAGGCGGGTGTGATCAGGGGTGACGTGAAGGACGTCCTGCTCCTGGACGTGACGCCGCTGTCCCTCGGGATCGAGACCAAGGGCGGCATCATGACCAAGCTCATCGAACGCAACACGACCATTCCCACCCGGCGTTCGGAGACCTTCTCCACCGCCGAGGATAACCAGCCGTCCGTCGGGATCCAGGTCTTCCAGGGGGAGCGGGAGATCGCCGCGTACAACAAGAAGCTGGGCGTCTTCGACCTCACGGGCCTGCCCCCTGCCCCGCGCGGCGTCCCCAAGATCGAGGTCACCTTCGACATCGACGCCAACGGCATCATGCACGTCTCCGCCAAGGACGAGGCGACGGGGCGCGAGCAGCGCATGACGGTGACGGGCGGCTCCGCGCTACCCAAGGACGACATCAACCGCATGGTGCGGGAGGCCGAGGAGCACGCGGAGGAGGACCGCAAGCGGCGCGAGGCGGCCGAGACCCGCAACCAGGCGGAGCAGCTCGTCTACCAGACGGAGCGGTTCCTGCGGGACAACGAGGAGCGGATCCCCGCGGACACCAGGGCCGAAGTGGAGGCGGCGGCCACGGAGTTGAAGGGCCTCCTGAAGGACAGGGCCGACGACACGGCGGCGTTGCGCGTGGGCGCGGAGAAGCTGGCCACCGTGAGCCAGAAGATGGGCCAGGCCATGTACGCGAACTCTGGCGGGGACGCCCAGGAGCAGGGGGCCCCGGAGCCCTCGGCCGAGGAGGGCGTGGTCGACGCGGAGATCGTCGACGAGGAGAAGCCGGGAGAACAGGGGAAGGACAAGGGAGCCGAGGGCTAGCCCCCAGTCCAGCGGTGGGGTGGGTGATCAGGAACCCGTCTTCTCCCAGCCCCGCCGCTCCGGGCGCGGCCCGACCCGGCTCGGGTCCTTGCTCCGGTACACCACATACGGCCGGAACAGATACTGCACCGGCGCGCTGAACATGTGCACGAGCCGCGTGAACGGAATCAGCGCGAACAGCGCCATCCCGACCACCGCATGGATCTGATACAGGACCGGTACCCCCGCCATCAGGTCGGTGTCCGGCTGGAGGGTGAACAGGCTCCGGGACCAAGGGGCAATGGATTCACGGTAGTTGTAGCCGTCGCCCGAGGCGTGCGTCAGCTTGGCCACCATGCCGAGCACGATCGCCCCGAACAGCACGAGATACATCAGCTTGTCGTTGGCGGTCGTCGCCCGGAACACCGGAGCGTTCGTGCGCCGCCGGTAGAGCAGCAGCAGGATGCCGATGACCAGCAGGATCCCCGCCGCCGTGCCCCCGTACAGCGAGAGCAGGTGGTACGTGTGCTCCTTCACGCCCACCTTCTCCGTCCACGACTCCGGGATGAAGAGACCCACCAGATGCCCGACGAGGACGAACAGGATTCCGTAGTGGAACATCGGCGACGCGATGTTCAGGAGCTTCGACTCGTAGACCTGGGAGGAACGCGTCGTCCAGCCGAACTTGTCGTAGCGATAGCGCCAGAGGAGGCCCGCCACCAGGAGGACGACGGCCACGTACGGGATGACGCCCCACAGCAGCGTTCTCATCAGTGCTCCCCGATCAGTGCGAAGGGTTCAAGGCCGACGTCCTCCCGCGGTGGCCCCGACCGGGCGAGCGCCTGCGCCTCGGCCCGGTCCTTCGGCGAGGGCCCCGGCAGCGTCGCGCACACCGCGTCGAGCACGGGCGCGTAGGGCGTACCGAAGTCGGTGAGGGCGAGCCGCAGCAGTTCGAGGCCCGGCCGGTGCTCCTCCAGGAGGACCGGGCCCGCGTGCGCGGAGAACTCCAGGACCGCGGGCAGGAAGTCCGGCAGCTCCTCGCCGGTGAATTCCAGGCCGTGCTCGCGGTAGACCTCCTTGAAGCGGACCAGGGCCATCCCGCGCCGCCGCGTGTCACCGTCGCGCCACCAGCTCAGGTAGAGGCTGTGGCGGTTCTTGAAGTCGAAGACCTGGACGTAGTGCGCGGCGAGATCGGATGCGCTGGTCGCCGCCGCGTGCGAGAGGAAGCTGTTCAACTCCGGTGCCGCAGCCGTCAGTTGGGGCAGCAGCGCGCGGAACTCGTCGTCCGGGTAGGACAGGCAGTGCGCGGCTGCCCGGTAGAGCACGGCATGGTCGCTCACAGTGTGTCCTTCTCGGTGGCGGATGGCTGCTCGTCGGCGGTCTGCCGGTCCCGCAGGGCGTGGAAGTTCTCGATGGTCACCAGCGGCAGCTGCTTGCGGCCCGAGTCCTGGCCGAACGGGCCGTCCCCGCCCATCCCCGGACCGTCCTCGTAGTCGAGGCTGCACGAGTCAGGCAGCGCCGACTCCTCCAGGCGCTGTGCGTCACCGACCGCGGCGGTCGGGATGACGTAGCGGTCCTCGTACTTGGCGATGGCGAGCAGCCGGTACATCTCCTCGATCTCCTGCCCCGACATGCCCACGGCATCGGCGACCGAACTGTCGGGCCGGTCACCGAGGTTGATCGCCCGCATGTGCGCCCGCATCGCCGCCAGCTTTTCCAGCGAGGCCCGCACCGGCCCCACGTCACCGGCCGTGAAGATCTCAGCCAGGTATTCGAGGGGGATGCGCAGGGTGTCGATCGCGCCGAACAGGTTGTCCAGGTCCTCGCCGTCGTGCCCGGTCTCGCTCAGCGCGTCCACGACCGGGGACAGCGGCGGGATGTACCAGACCATCGGCATCGTCCGGTACTCCGGATGCAGCGGAAGCGCCACCTTGTACTTGCTGATCAGCGCGTGCACGGGGGAGCGGCGTGCCGCCTCCACCCAGTCGTGGCCGATCCCGGCCCGCTCGGCCTCGCGCCGCACCTCGGGGTCCTCCGGGTCGAGGAAGACCCCCAACTGCGCCTCGTACAGCGCCGTGTCGTCCTGCTGCGACGCCGCCTCCGTCACCTTGTCGGCGTCGTACAGGATCACGCCGAGGTAGCGAAGACGGCCCACGCACGTCTCCGAGCAGACGGTGGGCAGACCCACCTCCAGGCGCGGGTAGCACATCGTGCACTTCTCGGCCTTGCCGGTGCGGTGGTTGAAGTACACCTTCTTGTACGGGCAGCCCGTCACGCACTTGCGCCAGCCACGGCAGCTGTCCTGGTCGACGAGGACGATGCCGTCCTCCTCGCGCTTGTACATCGCCCCGGACGGGCAGGAGGCCACGCACGACGGGTTCAGGCAGTGCTCGCAGATCCGCGGCAGATAGAACATGAAGGTCTGCTCGAAGGCGAACTTCACCTTCTCCGCCGCCTTTTCGCGGGTCTTGGCGACCATCGGGTCTAGGTCGCCGTACTCCGTCGCGCCGCCCAGGTTGTCGTCCCAGTTCGACGACCACTCGATCTTCATGGGTTTGCCGCTGATCAGCGAGCGCGGTTCGGCGACCGGGTAGTCGTCGCCGAGGGGAGCGTCGGTGAGGTTCTTGTACTCGTACGTCCAGGGTTCGTAGTAGTCCTTGATCTCCGGCAGCTTGGGGTTGGAGAAGATCTCCAGGAGGGCCTTGATGCGGCCGCCGTTCTTGAGCTTCAGGGCGCCCTTCTTGTTCAGCTCCCAGCCGCCGCGCCACTTCTCCTGGTCCTCGTAGCGGCGCGGGTAGCCCTGGCCGGGACGGGTCTCGACGTTGTTGAACCAGACGTACTCCATGCCGTCGCGGTTGGTCCACGCCTGCTTGCAGGTGACCGAACAGGTGTGACAGCCGATGCACTTGTCGAGGTTCATCACCATGGCGATCTGTGCCATAACGCGCATCAGTACTGAACCTCCTGGCTGCGGCGGCGGATGACCGTCACCTCGTCGCGCTGGTTGCCCGTCGGGCCCAGATAGTTGAAGGCCCACGACAACTGGGCGTAGCCGCCGATGAGATGGGACGGCTTGAGGATGAGGCGGGTCAGGGAGTTGTGGATGCCGCCGCGCTTGCCGGTGGTCTCCGCCTTGGGGACGTTCACCGTGCGCTCCTGCGCGTGGTGCATGTAGACCGTGCCGGCCGGCATCCGGTGCGAGACGACCGCGCGCGCCACCACCACGCCGTTGCGGTTGACCGCCTCGATCCAGTCGTTGTCCTTCACGCCGATCGCGTCCGCGTCCTGCGGTGCCATCCAGACGCACTGGCCGCCCCGCGAGAGCGACAGCATGAAGAGGTTGTCCTGGTACTCGGAGTGGATGGACCACTTGTTGTGCGGGGTGAGATAGCGGACCGTCACCTCCTTCTCGCCGTCCGGGCCGAGCCGTGGCTCCCCGAAGAGGCGGTTCATGTCCAGGGGCGGCCGGTAGACGGGCATCGCCTCGCCCAGCTCGTGGATCCAGTCGTGGTCGAGGAAGAAGTGCTGGCGCCCGGTGAGCGTGTGCCACGGCTTGAGGTGCTCGGTGTTGAGCGTGAACGCCGTGTAGCGCCGCCCGCCGGACTCGCTGCCCGACCACTCGGGCGAGGTGATCACGGGGACGGGCGCCGCCTGTGTGTCGGCGTACGTGATGCGCTTGCCCTCGTGCTCGGCGGCCAGGTGCGCCATCTCCTGGCCCGTGCGCGCCTCCAGGGTGTGGAAGCCCTGCGTGGCGAGGCGGCCGTTGGTCGTGCCGGACAGGGCGAGGATGGTGTTGGCCGCCTTCACCGCCGTGTCCAGGGCGGGGCGTCCGTCGGCCGGTCCGCCGCGTACGACGCCGTTGCGCTCGCGCAGCTCGTCGACCTCCTGGTCGGGCCGCAGCGCGATGCCCTTCGCGGGCAGGCCCAGCTTCTCCGCCAGCGGGCCGAGCGCCGCGAACTTCGCGCCGATCGCGGTGTAGTCACGCTCGACCACCGTCAGGCCCGGCATGGTCTTGCCCGGGATCGCCTCGCACTCGCCCTTGCGCCAGTCGAGGACGACACCGCCGGGCTGCGCCGTCTCGCCGGGGGTGTCGTGCTGGAGCGCGGTGGCGACGACGTCCTTGCGCACGCCGAGATGGTCCACGGACAGCTCGCTGAGCCGGTCCGCGATGGCCTTGAACGTGTCGAAGTCGGTGCGGGCCTGCCAGGGCGGGTCGACGGCGGGGGTGAAGGAGTGGACGTAGGGGTGCATGTCCGTGGAGGAGAGGTCGTGCTTCTCGTACCAGGTCGCCGCGGGAAGCACCACGTCCGAGAGCAGCGTCGACGACGTCTGCCGGAAGTCCAGCGAGACGAGCAGGTCGAGCTTGCCCTCGGGGGCGTCGTCGTGCCACTTCACCGTCGACGGCCGTTCCTCGGGCGAAGCCTCATCGGCCCGCAACGAGGAGTGCGTGCCGAGCAGATGCTTGGTGAAGTACTCCGCGCCCTTGGCCGATGAGCCGAGCAGATTGGCGCGCCACAGGGTCAGGACGCGCGGCCAGTTCTCCGGCGCGTCCGGGTCCTCGCAGGCGAAGTTGAGGGTGCCCGCCTTGAGCTCGTCGACGACATTGGCGACGGGATCACCCGAAGCCCCCGAAGTGTCGCCCAGATCAAGGGAGTTGCGGTCGAACGTCGGGTACGAGGGCATCCAGCCGGTGCGCGCCGACACGGCCAGGCAGTCCGCGCCCGTCATCCCCGTGAACCGGCCCTCGCCGAGCGGCGACGCGAGCACGTCCGCCGCGAACTTGTCGTAGCGCCACTGATCGGTGTTCAGGAACCAGTACGCGGCCCCGATCATCTGCCGCGGCGGCCTGCTCCAGTCGTTGGCGCTTGCGAGCGTCGCCCAGCCCGTCGCGGGGCGGCACTTCTCCTGCCCCACGTAGTGCGCCCAGCCGCCGCCGTTGCGGCCCTGGCAGCCGGTCAGCTGGAGCAGCGCCAGGAAGGCGCGGTAGATCGTCTCGGAGTGGAACCAGTGGTTGGTCCCCGCCCCCATGAGGATCATGCAGCGCCCGCGTGACTGCTCGGCGGTCTTCGCGAACTCCCGCGCGATCTTCACCGCCTTCGCGGCCGGGACCGAGGTGTGCGCCTCCTGCCAGGCCGGGGTGCCGGGCGCGTCGGCATCCTCGTACGAAGCGGGCCACTCGCCCGGGAGCCCCTCGCGCCCGACGCCGTACTGCGCGAGCAGCAGGTCGAAGACCGTCGTGACGAGGGGGCCGTCCTGCCCGCCGAGCCGCGTGGCGGGCACACCGCGGCGGACGATCTCGCCGCGGCCCTGGCCGTGCGTGCCGCCCTCGGTGTCGAAGCGGGGGAGGAGCACCTCGACCCCGGCCGCGACGTCGGAGCCGTGCAGAGAGAGCTGCGGCTTGATGTTGCCCAGCTCCAGATTCCACTTGCCCTTGCCGGACTCGGTCCAGCGGAAGCCCAGCGAGCCGTTCGGGACGGCGGGCTGCCCGGTGTTCTCGTCCAGGACGGCCGTCTTCCAGTCGCCGCCCTCGCCGCTCTGGCCGAGGTCGGTGGCGCGCAGGAACTTCGACGGGACGAACGCGCCGTCGCGCTCGGTCAGCGTCACCAGGAAGGGCAGGTCGGTGAACTTGCGGACGTAGTCGGTGAAGAAGTCCGTCTGCCGGTCGACGAAGAACTCCTTGAGGATGACGTGGCCCATCGCGATGGCGAGGGCCCCGTCCGTGCCGGGGTGCGGGTGCAGCCACTCGTCGGCGAACTTGGCGTTGTCGGCGTAGTCGGGCGCGACGACCACGACCTTCTGGCCGCGGTAACGCGCCTCCGCCATCCAGTGCGCGTCCGGCGTCCGCGTCACCGGGACGTTCGAGCCCCACATCATCAGATACGCGGCGTCCCACCAGTCACCCGACTCCGGTACGTCGGTCTGGTCGCCGAAGACCTGCGGCGAGGCCACCGGCAGGTCCGCGTACCAGTCGTAGAACGACAGCATGGGCGCGCCGATCAGCGACATGAAGCGGGCGCCCGCCGCGTGCGACACCATCGACATCGCGGGGATGGGGGAGAAGCCCGCGACCCGGTCGGGGCCGTGCGTCTTGATCGTGTGGACGTGGGCCGCCGCGATGATCTCGACGGCCTCGTCCCAGGTCGCCCGCACCAATCCGCCCTTGCCGCGCGCCTGCTGGTACGTCCTGCGCCGCTCCGGGTCGCCCTGGATGTCCGCCCAGGCCAGGACCGGGTCCCCCAGCCGGGACTTCGCCTCGCGGTACATCTCCAGGAGCACGCCGCGCAGGTACGGGTAGCGCACGCGGGTCGGCGAGTACGTGTACCAGGAGAACGCGGCGCCGCGGGGGCAGCCGCGCGGCTCGTACTCGGGGCGGTCGGGGCCGACGGAGGGGTAGTCGGTCTGCTGGGTCTCCCAGGTGATGATGCCGTCCTTGACGTACACCTTCCAGCGGCAGGAGCCCGTGCAGTTCACGCCGTGCGTCGAGTTCACGACCTTGTCGTGGCTCCACCGGTCCCGGTAGAAGGCGTCCGCGTCCCGGCCGCCGACGAGTCCGATGCTGTGCAGGTCGGGGGCGGCGGTTCCGCGCCGGAAGAACTTGCCCGCACGCAGCAGGGCGGCGCCGGGCTCGGTCGTCTCTGTCACCGTTGAGCTCCCTAAGTCTGCCTTTCAACGAACCTAGGTGCGCGGTGGCAGGGGCACACGGCGGCGACCGCCGTACGGGTTGCGGGGGAGCCCGGGGGCATCGTGCTTACCTCTGAGGTAATCGACCCGCGCGTGAGGGCCCGGCAGGGTGGTCGTACCGGATCCGGTCCGGCGCACTCCGGCCCGGATCCGGCTCCCTTTCCCTTTCGCTGCTGGAGGCCGGTTTCTCATGTCGACGTACTCTGCGCACCCGCTCACCGCACTGGCCCGCACGAATGACCCGAAGACGATGCTGCGCCGCTTCCTCGGCATCGACGCGGTCGTGACCACCGGGAACGGGCTCGCGTACGCCGCCGCTTCGGGCCCGCTCGGGCGCTTCCTCGGCGTCGACGCGGGCCTCCTGCTCGGCCTCGGCGTCTTTCTTGTGCTCTACGGCGTGGGAGTCGGCTACCTCGCGTCGCGCAAGAGCCCGCCCACGCTCGCCGTCCGGGGTGTGATCGAGGCGAACACGGTCTGGGCGGTGCTCAGTGTCGTCGCCCTGGTCGCCTGGCTTTCGCCCAGCACGGCGGGCGCGGTGTGGATCCCGCTCCAGGCCGTGACCGTCGGCGGCTTCGCCGCACTGCAGTACGTGGCGCTGCGGGCCTCGCGGAGCTAGGACCGGGCGTCGAAGCGGCTGCGGGCGGCCTCGATCTCGGCGAGGTACCGGTGCGTCCAGGCGCACATGCCGTCGACCGTGGCGAGCAGCCCCTCGCCCGCCTCGGTCAGGCGGTACTCGACGCGCGGCGGCACGGTGGCGTACACCGTCCGGTGCACGACGCCGTCGCGCTCCAGGCCGCGCAGGGTCTGGGTGAGCATCTTGTGGCTGATGCCGTCCACCGCGGTCCGCACCTCGGTGAAGCGCAGCGTCCGGTCGGCCAGGGCGTTGATGATCAGCAGCGCCCACTTGTTGGCCACGCCGGAGAAGATCTCGCGGGCCAGTGAGTCGGCGCGGGTCAGGTCCGCGTCGTCGGGATGGCCGACGGTCTGTCCGGTCCCCATGAGGTTCCCTTTCACGAGCTGCTAGGACGCCGATGACTGGAGGTACTTGACCGTCGCCGGGTCGGCAGGGAGCAGCGTCTCGATGGCCAGCTCGGCGACCGTCACGTCCATGGGGGTGTTGAAGGTCGAGATCGACGAGACGAAGGAGAGCAGGTGCCCGTCGTGCTCGATGCGCAGGGGCAGCGCGAAGTAGGGCACGCCGCTCCGCGGCCCGTCGGCCTCGAAGACGTCGACACCGGGATCCGCCACCGGATACGCCGCCACCTCCTCGTACACCGCACGCAGCCCGTCGGACCGCTGCAGCGCGATCTGCCGCTCCATCTGGTGCAGCAGATGCCCCCGCCACTCGCGCAGATTGCGGATCTTGGGCGCGAGCCCCTCCGGGTGGAGCGTGAGCCGCATGGCGTTCAGGGGCGGCCGCAGGAGGTGCTCGGGGACGCCGTCGAGGATCATCGCGATGCCTCGGTTCGCGGCGATCACGTCGTACGTCGCGTCGACGACCAGGGCGGGGTAGGGCTCGTAGCCGCGCAGGAGCTGTTCGAGGCCCTCCCGCAGGGCGCCCATGGAGGGGTCGTCCAGCGGGGTCTCCCGGAAGCGGGGCGCGTAACCGGCCGC
The DNA here is from genome assembly GCF_039533825.1 of Streptomyces rectiviolaceus. Lineage (NCBI taxonomy): Bacteria > Bacillati > Actinomycetota > Actinomycetes > Kitasatosporales > Streptomycetaceae > Streptomyces > Streptomyces rectiviolaceus. Next base: position 25,073 of record NZ_BAAAUG010000170.1, on the reverse strand, counting down.
CAGGAGCAGCGAGTTGCGCTCCCGCACGGGTACGTCGAGGTGCTCGGCGAGGCGCAGCACGATCTCCTCGCTCGGGCGTGACCTGCCGGTCTCGATGAAGCTGATGTGCCGCGCCGAGGAGTCGGCGCGCAGGGCCAGTTCCAGCTGGCTCACCTTGCGCCGCTCGCGCCAGCCGCGCAGGAGCGGGCCGATGCCGGTACTTTCCTTGGTGGACACGGCAGTTGTCATACCCAGACAGTAATCGAAGGCGTTCGCGATTCGCCGGGGCCGCGGTGCGGGCTCCGTGCCACGGCTCCGCGCCACGGCCACCCGGCCGGTGGCCTGATCAGGGCCTTGCGGGCGGCGCTGTGGCAGGCTGAGGGATATACGTACATACGTACGCTGTAAGCATGCTGTACGCACGGGAAGGGACGCGGCCATGTCAGTCGAACCGTTGTCACAGAAGGACGTCGAGGAGCGGCTCGCCGAGCTGCCCGGCTGGGCGCTCGACGACGGCCGGATCACCCGCTCCTTCCGGCTCGGCTCGCACTTCGCGGCGACCGCGATGGTCGTCCACATCGCGCAGATCCAGGAGGAACTCGGCCATCACTCCGAGCTGACGCTCGGCTACAACACCGTCTCCCTGTCCGTGAACACGCACAGCGCGGGCGGCGCTCTCACCGCGCTCGACTTCGAACTGGCCGGCAGGGTCGAGGAGCTGGCGGTCGGGCACGGGGCGGTCTGAGCGCCGATGCTGGACTACAGCAGGGAAGCCGACCGCTATGACGCCTCGCGCGGCGGCGAGCCCCGCGCCGACGCCGCTGCCGCCGCGGTCCTCGGCCTGCTGCCGCCGGGCACCCGCAGTCTCCTGGACGTCGCCTGCGGCACGGGCCTGGTCACCCGGCGCCTCGCGGGTGCGGGCCTTCGGGTGACCGGGGTGGACTCGGCGCACAACATGGCGCGCATGGCGTCGGGGCGGCTGCCGGGCGCGGTCGTGCTGGGCGACAGCCGCCAACTGCCCTTCCCGGACGCCTCGTTCGACGCGGTGTGCGCGGTGTGGCTGCTGCATCTGCTGTCCGGTGCCGAGGAGGCTGCGACGGTGGTCGCCGAGTGCGTGCGGGTGCTGCGGCCCGGCGGCGTGTTCGTCACGACCGTCGACAAGGCCGCCGCGCACGACGTGGGCAGCGACATCGACGCGGTGCTCGCCCCGCGCACGCTGCGTCCCGCGGTCGAGCGCGCCCAGGCGGTCGAGGCGTACGTGGCCGCGCGGGGCCTGACACCGGCAGGCGGGGCCGGGTTCCGCGGCCACGGCCAGGGCCGCACACCCCGCTCCACGGTCGATGACCTCCACCGGGGATGGTTCACCAGGATCCCGCCCGAAGGACCACTGGCCGCACGGCTCGCGGCGGGGCTCGCGGAACTGCCCGACCAGGAAGTACCGCGCCCCGACCCGCGGTTCACGCTCATGTCGTTCCGGAGGCCGCCCGCGCCCACCGGGTGAACCGCATCGTCCAGTTGGCCATCGCGAGGAGTTGGCGTCGACGGTGGCCGCACGGTGGCCGCGCCGCACGCCCGGTATCTCCGCCCCGTCCCCTCATTTGCCGAAACCGCAAGTCGGCTGGCCAAGGCGCCGACCGGGACGCAGGCTGGGAACCGCTCCCAGGGTCCGCTCGACGGCCCACCCACAAGCGCACCGAAGGCGGCGGCAGAGACGATGGCTCACGACCACGAGCACGACGAGCACGATCACGAGCACGGGCACACCCACGGCCACCACCACGATGACATCGACTGGGCCACGATGGGCCCGATGCTGGAGCGGAACGCGAAGCTCGCCGCCCCGCAGAACCGCGAGATCGCCGCGTGGCTGCGCGAGTGGCAGCCGGAGCCGACGCTGATCGCGGACGTGGGCAGCGGCTCGGGCAGCATCTCCTTCCTCCTCGCCGAGATCTTCCCCAAGGCCGAGGTGATCGCGGTGGACCCGGCGGAGCCGCTCCTTGAGCGCGCTCGGGAGCGGGCCGCCCGGGAGGGCCTGACGGACCGGGTCAGCACGCTTCAGGCAGAACTCCCGGAGGGAATCGGCGAGTTGCCGCACGCCGATCTCCTCTGGATCGGCCGCGCCCTGCACCACGTGGGCGACCAGGAGGCGGCCTTGGCCGCCCTCGCCGACCGCCTGTCGCCCGGCGGCGCCATCGCGCTCCTGGAGGGCGGCCTGGCCCCCCGCAGCCTGCCCCGCGACATCGGCTTCGGCCGGCCGGGCCTCCAGACCCGCTGCGACCTGGCGGACGAGAAGTGGTTCACGCAGATGCGCGCGGAGCTGCCGGGCGCGAAGACGGTCACGGAGGACTGGCCCACGCTCCTCACCGAAGCGGGCTTGCGCCACGCCGGCACCCGCTCGTTCCTCCTCGACCTGCCCGCCCCGCTGTCCGAGGACGCCCGCGCCCACCTGATCTCCGAGCTGTCCCGCCGCCGCGAGATGCACGAGGACACGCTCGACGCCGACGACCTGACCACAGTCGACCGCCTCCTGGACGCGAATGACCCGAAGAGCCTGCACCACCGGCCCGACGTGTTCCTGCTTTCGGTGCAGACGGTGCATGTGGGGGTCAGGGCCTGAGCCGCATCACGGCGACGGGCCGGGCGAGCACGCCGACGCTCTGACGTATCGGCCCAACACTGACCACCCGAAGGGCGGTTGACGTTACCTTTTACGCGACGTCGATCGGACTGCGGAGGGGAGTCGGGCTTTGAGCGAGCTGATGCGATGGGAGTCCGACGAAGGCCCCGTCGTCGTGGAAGTGGACTCCAGGGACCCGGGCTTCAGGTCGGTGTCGCGCCGGAGTGACGGCAGCGAGATCCATGATGTCGAGGGGCACTTCGGGGCGGCGCTGAGCAATGTGCGGGGTGCCGCGATGTCCGCGCTCCGGACCTTCCGTGACCAGGCGCTCGACCCCGACGGGATCGAGCTGGAATTCGGGGTGAAGCTGAGCGCCGTCGCGGGTGCCGTCATCGCCAAGACCGCCGCCGAGGGCCACTTGACCGTCAAGCTGACCTGGTCCCGGCGCGACGAGCCGGGTGAGCGATGACGGTGCGAGGCGGATAATGCGAGGCATGCACTGGCGTGCTCGCATCGGCACGGTCGACGGTGTCCCCCGAGGAGCAGGTGTACTGGTCGACGGTACGCGCCTGATCACCTGCGCCCATGTCGTCGAGGGACTCGCGGAGGTCGGCGTCACGCTGCCGGGCGTCACCGACGCGCTGCCCGCGAAGGTGGCATGGTCCGGCGAATGGCGGCGCCTCGGGGACCGCGGCGACATAGCGGTGCTCGAGCTCGCCCACGCGCTGCGGGTGGCGCCCTGCGCGTTCGCCCCGCTCGACATGCTCCGCCCGCAGCCGGGACGCGCCGCCCATGAACTGCGCGCGCTGGGCTTCCCGTTCGGCCACGAGCAGGACGGCACCCACGTCACGCTGACCACCAGTGCGGACCGGCTCCTCGGCCAGGAGTGGCTGGAGGTCGATGTCGGACAGGCCCACCTGCGGCGTCTGGACGAGGGGTTCAGCGGCGCGGCGGTCTACGACCCGGAGTCCGGCAAGGTCGTCGGCATGGTCACCGACGCCGTGCTCGGCGGCGAGCAGGAGGGGTACATCGGGCGGATGCTGCCCATCGACACCATCCGACGCCACTGGGAGGACCTGGACGACTTCCTGCCCCTTGACTGGCTGCCGGGCGATCCGCGCCGTGAACTGCGCGCCCTGTTCGAGGGGGCGCGCCTCGATCCGGACGGCCTTGAGCTGCTCGTGCGGCGCGCCTTCCCCACCTTCCGCCGCCCGCTGCCGGCCTTCCGGTCGATCTGGCACGCCATCAGGTACGTCGGTGAGGAACTGACCGGCGAGGAGCGGCTGTTGCGGCTGCTGCGCGAGCTCGGGACGCGGCTGCCGGAGGTGGATGTCGGCGCGTGGCTGCGACGCTGGATGCCCGAGCACCACGACGACGAGACGCATGACGGGAAGGCCGCGCGGCGGCCCGCCGTGTCCGTCGGCTCGGTCATGTTCCGCGCGGAATCGATGACCCGTGGCGCCGGTCTCGACCTCACCGTGTGCACGGTGATCGACGGCGTGCCGGTCGGCTCGTCGGGCCCCGTCAGGATCCGCCCACGTCAACTGCGCACGAAGGTCGAGGCGATGCTCGCCGAACAGATCGGCAGGGTGCACGAATGCGACTGGATGCTGGAGTTCGTGGTGCCGGAGCGGCTGATGAGCGAACCCTTCGAGGAGTGGCAGATCCACGAGCCGGGGGCGGCGCGCCCCCGCCCCATGCGCACAGTGCCCGTGGTGGTCCGGCACATGGACCGCCTCAAGCCGCTCACCGTCTCCCGCCTGACCCGCAGGCGCTGGGAGACGGTGCGGGCCCGCGGCGAGACCCGGCCCCGGCGCGTGGCGTGCGGACTGCCGTACAGCTACGACGAGTTCCACGACTGGCTGGACGCGGACGACGACGTGTGCGCCCTCGCGTACGCCGCGACCCCCATGGGGGACTGGCTCTCGGCAGCCCTGGACACCGGTGTGCCGATCATGTTGTGGAGACGGCACGAATGCGGCGAGGGCGGCCACGCGCACTGCGCCCCGGAGAAGTTCCTCGACCGGCTCACGGAAGCGGTGGCGATGCTGGACCCCGACCGGTTGCCGTTCGAGGTCATGAGGCTGCGCAAGGAGGCCCGCTCCCCGGACAAGGGGGACGCCGAGCACTGCGGGCACCGGTTGACGCTCTTCTGGGACGACCCGGAGCGCAAGCCGGACCCACCGCTGGCGATGGGAACACGGGGAGAACAGTGAGCACACAAGGCGTGAGGAGAGCAGTGAGCACCGGTAGCGCGGCAAGCACGGGTAGCGCGGGCAGCACGGGGAGCGTGAAGCGTGCCTGACATCGCCGAGACGTCCAACTGGCGCATCTACTCCGGGAGCCGGGTCCCGCACGACGGCATCGACCGCCTCCCGGCCCCGCCCCCATGGCGCACCTTCTCCGGCGGCCCGGCCCTGCGTACCCCGCCCGGCGACTCCGGCAACCCGCACGCGGCCGTCAGCTACCGCCCCGGCGAGGACGCGATCCGCCAGGTCAACGCCGCCCTCTATCTGCGCAGGCCGCTCCTGGTGACAGGTGCGCCCGGCACCGGCAAGTCCTCCCTCGCCTACGCGGTGGCCCATGAACTCGGCCTTGGAAAGGTCCTGCACTGGCCGATCACCAGCCGAGTCACGCTCCGTGACGGACTGTACGAGTACGACCCGCTCACGCGGCTGTACGCCGCCGAGCGCGCCCGCCACGACGACGGGAACGGCTCCGGGGGCGACGACATCGGGGACTATCTGCGCCTCGGACCCCTCGGTACGGCGCTGCTCCCGTACGAGCGCCCTCGCGTCCTGCTCATCGACGAGATCGACAAGAGCGACATCGATCTCCCCAACGACCTCCTCACCATCTTCGAGAAGGGGGCGTACGAGATCGTCGAGCTGGCCCGTCGTGCGGCGCCGACGGCCAGGGTGATGACGGCCGACAGCACGACCGACCGCGTGCAGATCCGCGACGGCACGGTCAGTTGCCGCGCCTTCCCGCTCGTCGTCATGACGAGCAACGGCGAGCGCGAATTCCCGCCGGCCTTTCTGCGACGCTGTGTGACCGTGGATCTGAAGCAGCCCGCGAGCGTGGCCGAGCTGACGGCGATCGTCCGCGAGCACCTCGGGCCGGTGGTCGAGGGCGAGGCGGGTGAGCTGCCCGCGGGTGCGCGGGACATCATCGACCGTTTCTTCGAGCGGCGCAGCGGTGGGCTGCTCGCGAACGACCAGCTCCTCAACGCCATCTACATGTGCCATCACGCTTCGTTCAGCGAACCTCCCGAAACGGTGCGGAAGTTGGCGGACCAGGTGATGCCCTTCCTGAGCAGCGAGGCGACGCGCTCCGATGGAGACTGAGCGTCTGCGGAGACTGCGGGGCCTGCTCGACACCCTGGGCCCGCACGTCACTCCCCTGGAGCTCGCGGAGATGCTCTGGCTTGCGGAGCGACTGCCTCAGGGCGAGCCAGGGGGAGCGCGGGGCGGCGAGGGCGGCCAGGAGGTGGGGCGCGGCCGGGGCGACGGGGTGGGCGTCGGCCCGTCGGAGAGCAGGGGCGGTGCGGTCGCGGGCAGCGAGCTTCCCTCGGGCGCCGCGGGGGCCGTCGGCGACCGGACCGGCGCGCCGGATGGTGCGCCCGGCACCGGCGCAGGCGGCAGTGATTCACACCGAGCCGCCCTGCATCTCCCGCGCGGTCTTCCGCAGCCCGGCAGCGACGCCGAGGATGTCCTGGTCCCGGCTCCACAGGCCCTGCGCCACGAACTGGAGATCCAGCGGGCCCTGCGGCCGCTCAAACGGCGTGTCCCCGACCGGCGCCGCCGCATCCTGGACGAGGAGGCGACGGCCGCGCGCGCCGCACTCCATGCCGGCCTGCGCCCCTGGGCCCCGGTCATGGTCCCCGCCACCGACCGCCTCCTGAGCCTGGCCCTCGTAGTCGACACGGGCCCGGCGATGGAGGTGTGGCGCCCGCTCGCCCGTGAACTGCGCGAGGCGATGCAGCGCACCGGCGCGTTCCGGGACGTGCGGCTCTGGCACCTGGCCGACCTCGGTCCGGACATCCGCGTCCGCTCCTCGCCCGGAGGGCCCGCGATGGCCCCGGCGGCCATGGTGGACCCGACGGGCCGTCAGGTGACCCTGGTGCTCAGCGACTGCTCGGGCCCGCACTGGTGGGGCGGGCGCACGGCCTGCGCCCTGCATCTGTGGGCCAGGCGTGGCCCCACGGCCGTCCTGCAGCCCCTCCCCGAACGTCTCTGGCGCCGGACAGCGGCCCCCGCGATCCCCGGCAGGGCGATCGCATCCCGGGCGGGTGCCCCCAACACCGCGCTGCGTTTCACCCCGCACGACGGCCGGGCGGGGCTCCCCGCACCGGACGCGGTCCCCGTGCCCGTCCTGGAGCTGGCTCCCGAGTGGCTGGCCGACTGGGCGGGCCTGGTGACCGCGTCCGGCGATCACCACCGGGACACGGCGGTGACGTATGTGAGCGCGTCACAGCCACCGCACGGCCAACCCCTCGTGGCTGAGGGGGACTTGACGATCACCGAACGGATTCTGCGCTTTCAGGCAGCCGCCTCGCCCACGGCGGTGGACCTGGCGGCGCATGTCGCTCTGTCGGTGCCCGCACTGCCGGTGATGCGACTGATCCAGCAGCGGGTCACGCCGGGCTCGCGTTCCAGCGACCTCGCCGAGGTTCTCCTCAGCGGCCTCCTGGAGCCGGTCGATCCGGAGCGGGGCCTGTACGACTTCGTGCCGGGTGCGAGAAGCGCCCTCCTGGAAACCCTGCCCCGCCCCGAGTCGCTTGCGGTCGCCGAGCTGCTGAACCGGATCGGCGCGGAGATCGAGACCAGGGCCGGCTCGACGACCCGCGCCTTCAGGGCGGTCGTGCCGGTGGCGGAGGGGACGGGGGGCCGAGCACTCGGGGACGCGGGCCAGCCGTTCGCGCTGGTGAGCGAGGAGGCGTTGGGTCTGCTCCGGGGGCGGGCGATCCGGGTGGCGGAGCGGCCGGCGGGGGAGGAGAGCGCTGTCAGCGGGTCCGGACCGGATCCGTACGACACCGATGTCGGGTCCTCCCCGTTCCGTTCGCCGTCCCCGCTCGGCGGCTTCGACCCGCCCGCAACCGTCTCGAGCCCGCCGGGTCTGACGAATGTGGCGGCGTGGGGGCAGTTCGTCGGCAGAAGAGCTGAGCTCGAGCGCCTGGACCTGGAACTGTTCACCTGGCGACAAGCGTCCGCGGCGCCCGGCAGGGTCGTCCTCCACGGGGTGGCGGGCGTGGGCAAGACGTGCCTGGTGGCGGAGTGGGCGGCGGGGGTGGCCCGGGCCGACTCCAGAGGGCCGGTGTGGTGGGTGAACGCGGAGTCGCCCGCTTCGATCGTCAAGGGCCTCTCCGGCCTGACCCGCGCACTGCAGCCCTCGGTCCCGGACTTCCTGGCGAGGGAAGGGCGTTGGGAATGGGCGCTCCAGTGGCTCACCTCGCACAAGGGCTGGGTCCTCGTCTTCGACGGAGTGCAGAACCCCGAGGACGTACGCGTACTCCTGTCCCGCCTGGGCACGAACGGGAATGTCCTGATCACCAGCCGCCTGGCCACCGGCTGGGAGGGGATCGCCACACCCATGGAGCTCGACGTTCCCGAACTGGCCGAAGCCGTCGCGCTGTTCAACCGGCGCGCGGACGGGGAGCCGGCGGAGGTGGAGCTCTTGTGTGAAGCCCTCGACCGGCTTCCACTTCTGTTGGCGATGGCATCCGCACACATCGCCTCGACAGGCGTCCCCGTCGATGAGTACCGCGCCATGATCGAGGCGGGAGAGTACCGGCCGCAGGACGCGGAGGACGACTCTGCGCCGGTCAGTATCGGCGACACCTTCAGGGAGCGTCTGCGAGCCGTCAGCAATCCGACGGCGAGGCGGATCTTGCAGGTCCTGGCTTGGTACGGCTCCGCACCCGTCCCCGTGGACCTGCTGACCGGAGCGCAGTTCCCGGGGCCACAAGTCTCCGATGCGTTGAAGCTTCTGAAGAACTCCGGTCTGGTCGAGACCCAGGCGGCCGGGACGGTCAGTGTGCATCGCCTGATCGCTTCCCTCGCGCGCTCCTGGGACACCGGCGAGCAGGGGGGCGCGAGCAGGGAGCAGGAGGTCCGGGCGTCCCGGGGGACGGCGGCGCGTTGCCTCGAGGCAGGGGTTCCCGTTGACGCGGACGACCCGGCCGGCTGGCACCGCTGGCGCGCTCTCCTCCCGCACATCGAGGCGTTCGCGGCCCATTCCCGGCCCGAGGACGACGACGCGGTCTTCGGGGCTCTGCTGGCGGAGACCGCACGTTTCCTCATGGCCCAGGGCCAGGTGGAACAGGCTCTGGATTTCCTGCGCAGAGCGTCGGAGTCCTTGCAGCGCATCTTGGGAGCGGAGGATCCCCGAGCGCGTCGCGCCACGATGTCGCTCGCCGTCGCCCATGTGTCGGCGGGTGAGCCCGAGCGGGCGCTGGCGCGGTTCAGGGATGTACGGGCGGCGATGGACAGGGCGGGCAGGGCCGAGGACGACCCCGAGAGGCTCGCGCTGCGAGCGGAACTCGCCGGCGCGTACCTGGCGACGGGAGCGACGAGGCGGGCGATCAGGGAGTTGGAGGCGGCCCGCTCCCTCGCGGTCCGGGGGCCGGGCGAGGACCATCCGGCGACGGTTCCGTTGCTGGCGCGGCTCGCGGGTGCGTACCTGGCGGACGAGGCGTGGGACCGTGCGGTGGCCACATATCAGGAGGCGCTGACCGCCTGCCGGCGGGTATGGGGCGACCTGTCCCCGGACACACTCGCCGTGCGCGCGGAGCTGGCTCTCGCGTTCGACGCGGTGGGCGACACGACGCGAGCGGTGGGGGAGCTCAAGGAGGCGGTGGCCGGTTTCCGGGAAGTCCTGGGCGAGGGACATCCGCGTACGCTCACGGCTCTGTCGACCCTGGCCGGGGTGTACGAGCGCGAGGGTGTGCTGGGCCAGGCCATAGAGATGTACGAGGAGGCTCTGGCGCACAGTGCCGAAGCTCTGGGCGGGGAGCATCCGCAAACACTGCGCCTGAAGGACCGACTGGCCCGCGCCTGCGTGCTCGACGAGAACTTGGAGCGCGCCATTCCGCTGTACGAGGAAGCTCTCTCCACCCGGGGTGAGATCTTGGGCCACGAGCACCCGGAGACTCTTCGGTCGGCCGCTTCGCTCGCCGAGGCCTACCGACGCGGTGGGATCAGGGAAAAGGCGATCGCTCTGTACGAACGGACGCTGGCCAAACGGATCAGTGTCCTGGGGGAGGCGCATGTCGAGACCCGCAGGGCGTACAGCGATCTGGCCGAAGCGCTCCTGGAAGTCGGAGAAGTGCGGCGCGCGATCACCCTGTTGGAAACGAGCCTGGACGAACGCATGACCAGTCTGGGCGACGTGCATCCGGGAACCCTGCGCACGCGCCAGCAGCTCGCGGAGGCCTACCAACGGGCCGGAGAGCCGGAAGCGGCGATCGTGCTGCAGCAAGCGGCACTTGCCCACCTGAAGAGCTCACTGGGAGAGGATCACCTCCGCACGCACGAGGCCAGATCACATCTCGCGCACGCACTCGCCGCGGACGGCGACAGGGAGGGCGCCATCGTCCAACTGAGCCGGGCCGCCGACGGCTTCGCCCGCGAGCTCGGCGAGGACGCCGCGGAAACGGCCGCCGCTCGCGAGACCCTGGCCCAGTGGCAGGAGCTCCGCTCCTGAACACCGGACCAGGGCCTCGGACGAGGGAAGGCCTCAGGCCACGTCGAACGTAGCCGGATCCGGCCCCAGCCGCCGGTCCTCGTTCAGCGCGCTGATCGCCGCCATGTCCTCGGGGTCGAGCTCGAAACTGAAGACGTCGATGTTCTCCTTGATCCGCGACGGCGTCACGGACTTGGGGATCACCACGTTGCCCAGCTGGATGTGCCAGCGCAGGACGACCTGGGCCGGCGTGCGGCCGTGCTTCTGGGCGATCGCGACGATCGCCGGGACCTCCAGGAGGCCCTTGCCCTGGCCGAGCGGGGACCAGGCCTCCGTGGCGATGCCCTGCTCCGCGTGGATCTCGCGGGAGGCGCGCTGCTGGAGGTGCGGGTGGAGTTCGATCTGGTTGACGGCGGGGATGACCGACGTCTCGGAGAGCAGTTTCTCCAGGTGCTCGGGCAGGAAGTTCGAGACACCGATGGACTTCGCGCGGCCGTCGGCCTGGATCTTCTCGAAGGCCTTGTACGTGTCCACGGCGAGGCCCTTGGAGGGCAGCGGCCAGTGGATGAGGTACAGGTCCACATGGTCGAGGCCGAGCTTCTCCAGGGACGTGTCGAAGGCGCGAAGCGTGGAGTCGTAGCCCTGGTCGGTGTTCCAGAGCTTCGTCGTGACGAAGAGCTCTTCGCGGGCGATGCCGGAGGCGGCGATGGCCTTGCCGGTGCCCTCTTCGTTGCCGTAGATGGCTGCGGTGTCGATGCTGCGGTACCCGGCCTCCAGCGCCGTCGCGACGGCCGCCTCCGCCTCGTCGTCCGGTACCTGCCAGACGCCGAAGCCGAGCTGCGGCATCTCGACGCCATTGTTCAGGATGATCGGGGGGACCTTGCTCACGAGCTCTCGATCCTTAAGTCGTCGGTTGGTGCTCCCATGGTCAACGATCAGATGCGGTGCTGCATTCCTTGAACACTCCCGGGTGAAGTCGGGGCGTTTTTTGGTCCGCACCATTGACCGCGTTCCGTCATACCGCGACTCTATTGCACATCACTGAACGCAGAACACTCATGTGAACGCCTGGTGAACACCCCGCGACACCCGCTCCACCCCCATCACGCGGATCACTCTGCGGCCGGTGACTCCTCATGACTCCTGAACCCCCACTCTTCAGGAAGGCAGCCACACGCCCATGAACGATGACCAGAATCCCACCGCGCCGGAAGTGACGGAAGCCGTCACCGCATGGCAGACCCCCGAGTACGAGGTCGTGGAGACCGCGCTCGAAGTGACCGCGTACCGCAGCGCCGACCGGTAGTCCCGCCGCCATGCTGCTGCAGGTGCTCGGCACCGCGGCGGGCGGCGGTCTTCCCCAGTGGAACTGCGCGTGTCCCGGGTGCACCGGGGCACGCGCCCACCCGGAGCGCCGCCGTCGGCACGCCTCGCTCGCCGTTCGAGCGGGGGACGGACGCTGGTACGTCGTCAACGCCACCCCCGACATCGGTGAACAGATCGAGGCCGCCCCGGAACTCCACCCCGGGCCCGGAGCCCGGCAGACCCCCGTCGCCGGCGTCGTCCTGACCGACGCCGAACTCGACCACACCCTTGGCATCGCCCGGCTCCGTGAAGCCCACGGCGGCGTCGACGTCCTGGCGACCCCGCCCGTGCTCGACGCCGTGCGGGAAGGGCTGCGCCTCGATGCCGTCCTCGGTCCGTACACGCCGGTGCGGTGGCGTGAGCTGCCCGTCGGCGCGGGGTGCCCGCTGGACCAGGAGTCCGGTGTCACGGTCAGCGCCGTCCCGCTTTCTGCCAAGAAGCCCCGGTACGCCGCCAACTACGCGGACGCCAGCGAGAGTTGGTCCGTCGCTCTGCGGCTGCGCGAACCCGCCACCGGACGCACCCTCCTCTACGCCCCCGCCCTCGCCGTCTGGTCCGACGCCTTCGACGAAGCCGCGCGCGACGCCGACTGCGTCTTCGTCGACGGCACCTTCTGGGACGACGAGGAGCCCCTGCGCTCCGGCTTCTCCACCCGTACCTCCACCGGCATGGGCCACCTGCCCATCACCGGCCCCGGCGGCACCGCGCACCGTCTTGCGCGGCTGCCGGGGCGCTGCCTCTACACCCACCTCAACAACACCAACCCGCTCGGGAACCCGCACGCCGAACAGCACAAGCTCCTCGCGGAGTGGGGAATCGAAGTCGCGGCGGAACGGATGGTGATCGAGCTGTGACGGCTCTCCATGAGACGGCTCCCTGGACACCCGGCGAGTTCACCGAGCGGCTGCGCGCCGTCTCGGCCGAGCGCTATCACGACCGGCACCCCTTCAACGTACGCATGCACGAAGGCACCCTCACCCGCGAGGAGTTGCGCCGCTGGATCGTGAACCGGTTCCACTACCAGCGCCACATCCCCGTCAAGGACGCGCTCATCCTCGCCAAGTTCGACGACCCGTCGCTGCGCCGCGGCTGGGTGCGCAGGATCCAGGACCACGACGGGGAGAAGGACGGGGACGGCGGCATCGAGCGGTGGCTGCGGCTCGGCGAGGCCGCCGGGGTCGAGCGCGGTGACCTCCTCGACGCCTCGCGGGTGCTGCCCGGTGTGCGGCTCGCGGTCGACGGATACGTCAACTTCTGCCGCCTGCGGCCCCTCCTTGACGCCGTCGCCGCCTCGCTCACCGAGCTGTCCGCGCCGGATCTCATGCGGACCAGGATCGACGCCTTCGAGCGGCACTACCCGTGGATCGACATGGAGGGCCTCGCGTACTTCCGCACCCGCGTGGAGCAGGGCGGCCGTGACGGGCGGGAAGCGCTCGGACTCGTCCTGGAATGGGCCCGCACCCGGGAGGAGCAGGAGCGGGCCGTCGCGGCGCTCGGCTTCAAGTGCGATGTGCTGTGGACGCTGCTCGACGCGGTCGACCGGGGGCCGGGGTGCGGCTGATGACTGAGGTCGTACGTCTCGACTGGCGGCCCGCGTTGGCGCGCTCGGTGATCCTGCGGCACGACCAGGTGCGCGGCGTCGACCTCCTGGTGCTGCCCGAGCGGGTGGTCGTGCTGCGCGGGTCCGCCGGGAGCATCGTGGAGCTGTGCGACGGGGAACGTGAAGTCGCCGCGATCGTGGAGGAGTTGGAGCGGCGGCACCCTGGCGCGGCGGTGGCCGACGACGTGCCGCGGTTCCTCGCGGCCCTGCGGGCGGAGGGGTGGCTTCGGTGACGGAGTCCCTGCGGCGGCCTGTCGGATCTGCCGAATCTGTCGAACCGCCGTGGGCCCTTCTTGCCGAGCTCACACACGGGTGCCCCCTGCGGTGCGCCTACTGCTCCAATCCCACCGAACTGGTCGCCAGAAGTGCGGAGTTGACGTCCGCCCAATGGGGCGACGTCATGCGACAGGCCGCGGACATCGGTGTCGTGCAGACGCATCTGTCCGGCGGTGAGCCCCTCCTGCGCCGCGATCTGCACGAGATCGTCACGGCCGCCGACTCGGCCGGGATCCACACACAGCTCGTGACCAGCGGTGTCGGACTGCACGAAGCCCGCCTTGAGGTCCTCGTCGGCGCGGGCCTGCGCAGCGTCCAGCTGTCCGTGCAGCACGCCGATCCGGAGAGTGCCGAACTCATCGCGGGAGCAAGGGCGTTCACCGCCAAGGAGAAGGCGGCCGGGCTCGTGCGGGCGGCGGATCTTCCCCTCGGTCTCAACGCCGTGCTGCACCGTGCCAATCTCGACGCGCTCGACGGCATCGTGGAGTTGGGCCTCAGCTGGGGCGCCGACCGGGTCGAGCTCGCCAATACGCAGTTCTACGGCTGGGCGCTGCGCAACCGGGACGCGCTGCTCCCGGACCGCACCCAGGTCGCGCGGGCCCGTGAGCGCGTCGAGCGGTGGCGGGAGCGGCTCGCGGGGCGCATGGAGCTGGTGTGGGTGGCGCCCGACTATGTGGACGGCATCGCGAAGCCCTGCATGGGCGGCTGGGGCTCCATTTCGCTGACGGTCGCCCCGGACGGAACGGCGCTCCCGTGCCCGGCCGCCGGTGAACTCGTCGGACCCGACGCGCCGAACGTCAAGGATCACCGACTGGGCTGGATCTGGCGCGAGTCGGCGGCCTTCAACCGCTACCGCGGCCAGGGGTGGATGCGTGAGCCCTGCCGCAGTTGCGAGCTGCGGACCGTGGACTTCGGCGGCTGCCGCTGCCAGGCGTACGCCCTGACCGGCGACGCATCGCGCACGGACCCCGCCTGCCACCGCTCGCCGGACCACGGGGCGGTCCGCGCCCTCGTCGACGGCGCGGCATCAGCCACGGCGGGCGACTTCGTCTACCGGGCGCCCCCGAAGACGTAAGACCTTCCCTCGCTGCGGGACGTGACCCCACTCCCGCGACCTCAGATCGTTAGGAACCCTTCCTAACAGGTTGCTGACACCACAAAGGAGAACACACCCCCCATGTCTCACACCCACCGCAGAACGGTCACCGCGCTCGCCGCGGCCGCCGTCCTCGCGACGACGGCGTCCCTCGCCCTGGCCGCACAGTCGTCGGCCGCGCCCCCGGAGACGACGGCCAAGACACCCGAAGCGCCGACGGCCAAGGCGTCCGGCACCATCCACGCCGCCCCGTACGAGTACCTCGGCTGGGGCAGCCCGCAGAAGCCCACCGACGTGATGGCCGCGACCGGCGTCAAGTGGTTCACGCTCGCCTTCATCCTCTCCGACGGCGGCTGCAACCCGGCCTGGGACGGCAGCCGCCCGCTGAAGGGCGGCTCCGACGAGTCCGCCATCAAGTCCATCCGCGGCGCCGGCGGAGACATCGTCGTCTCCGTCGGCGGCTGGAGCGGCGCCAAGCTCGGCGAGAAGTGCACCAGTGCCACCGCGCTGGCCGGTGCGTACCAGAAGGTCATCGACGCCTACAAGCTCAAGGCGTTCGACATCGACATCGAGGACACCGAGTTCAGCAATGCGACCGTGCGCCAGCGTGTCGTCGACGCCTTGAAGATCGTGAAGCAGAAGAACCCGGGGATCGTCACCTACGTGACCATGGGGACGACCCCGAGCGGTCCCGACGCCACCGGCAAGGACCTCATCAAGCGCGGCGCGGCGGCCGGTCTCGACAACGACGCCTGGGTGATCATGCCGTTCGACTTCGGCAGTCACAGCGGTTCCATGGGCGATGCCTCGGTCAGCGCGATGGAGGGCCTGAAGAGCGCGGTCAAGAGTGCTTATGGCTACAGCGACGCCGACGCGTACAAGCGCATCGGCGTCTCCTCGATGAACGGCAAGACCGACGTGGCGGGCGAGACCGTCACCACGAACGACTTCAAGCAGATCCTCGCCTACGCGAAGCAGCACCACATCGCGCGGTTCTCCTTCTGGGCCGTCAACCGCGACCGCGACTGCTCGGGCGGCGGAAGCGCCGGGGACTCGTGCAGTGGGGTGTCGCAAGCTCCGTACGACTTCACCAAAATCGTCGCGCAGTACGGGGGTTGAGAGATGAACAGCGGAAAGAAGGGAGCGGCCGTGCTCGGCGCCGCCGCTCTGATCGTCGGCCTCGCGCAGTACGTCACGTCCGCGTCCGCGGCCCCGGACCAGCCGAAGGCAGCGGTCGGCGAACCGACGGACATAGCGACGATATCCACCGGCTGGACGATCCCCTGGGGCACGTCCTGGACGCCCGACGGCAAGTCCGCCCTGGTCACCGAGCGCGACGACTTCCGCGTCTGGCTTGTCTCGGCCGACGGCAAGGACAAGAAGCAGATCGGTACCGTTCCCGACTCCCAGACCACCGGCGGCGAGGGAGGGTTGATGGGAGTGGCCGTCGATCCGGACTGGGCCACGAACCACTACGTGTACGTCATGCACACCTCGTCCGAGGGCAATCGCATCGCGCGCATGACGTACGACGGGACGAAGCTGACCGACTACAAGGCCCTGCTCAAGGGGATCAAGAAGAACAAGTACCACAACGGCGGCCGCCTGGCCTTTGGCCCTGACGGATACCTCTACGCCACCACGGGCGACGCCCAGGACGGCGCCCTCGCGCAGGACAAGAACTCCCTCAACGGTAAGATCCTGCGCCTCACCAAGGACGGCAAGGCCGCCCCCGGCAATCCCTTCGGCAACTACGCCTACAGCATGGGGCACCGCAACCCGCAAGGCATCGCCTTCGATACCCAAGGGCGGCTGTGGGAAGCCGAGTTGGGGCAGGGCAAGAAGGACGAGCTGAACCTCATCAAGCCCGGCAAGAACTACGGCTGGCCCACGTGCGAAGGCACCTGTGACGTCTCCGGTATGACCAACCCCAAGACGACCTGGGGCGTCGCCGAGGCCTCGCCGAGCGGCGTCGCCGTCGTCGACGGCGCCGTCTACATGGCGGCGCTGAAGGGCGAGCGGCTCTGGCGCATACCGATCAACGCCGACAACGAGGACGTCGGGACGCCGAAGGCGTTCTACGTCGGTGAGTACGGGCGGCTGCGCGCGGTCACGGCCGTGCCGGGCGCGGCATCCGAGGGCAACCAGCTCTGGCTCTCCACCACGAACGCCGACAACAACGGTGGGCAGCCCGACGGTTCGGACCAGATCTTCCGCGTGACCATCGGCTAGCGGCGCGGTCCTAGGCCGCGCTGGTCCCGCCGGTCCCGCCGGTCCCGAGGTACGCGTCGCGCACCTTCGGGTCCGCGCGTACCTCGGCCGCCGTGCCCTCGGCGAGGACGGTGCCCAGGTCGAGTACCACCACGCGGGCGCAGAGCTCCATCACGAAGGCGACGTTGTGCTCGACCAGGAGCACGGCGCAGCCTTCCTCGTCCGCGAGGTGCCGGATGACGGCCGACAGCTGGCCTCGCTCGTCGGCCGTCATTCCGGAGGCGGGCTCGTCCAGGAGCAGCACCCTGGGCGGGTCCGCCACCGCGCGTGCCAGTTCCACCATGCGGGCCCGGCCGACGGGGAGGGCGCCCGCGTAGCCGTCGGCCAGCGCCTCAAGTCCGCACTCACGCAGCACACTTGAGGCGCGTTCCCGCCTCTCCTTCTCGTGCGTACGCCGGGTGGGCGCCGCCAGGAGATCGGCGGCGAACCCGCCACCGCCGCCCCGCCACTCCTGCGCGACGAGCAGATTGTCGGTGACCGTGAGCTGCCCGAAGAGCTGCTGGCGCTGGAAGGTGCGGCGCATGCCGTGGCGGGCGCGCCAGACGGGGGAGCGGCGGGTGACGTCGGCGCCGTCGAGCAGGACGCGCCCCTGATCGGGGCGGCGGATGCCGGACACGACGTCGAACAGCGTTGTCTTTCCCGCGCCGTTGGGGCCGATGAGGCCGCAGACCTCGCCGGGGCGCAGGCTCAGGTCCACGTCGGTGAGGGCGTGGACGCCGCCGAAACGGACGCCGATGCCGGAGGCTTCGAGGACGCGATCGTTCATGGCCGGCCCACTCCTTCGATGTGGCCCTGCGCGGCTATGCCCAGATAGGCCTCGGTCAGCTGGTCCGCCCGGACCTCGGAGCGCGGGCCGCACCAGGAGACCCTGCCCTGTGCGAGGTAGGCGACGGTGTCGGCGATGCCGAGGATCTCGGCGGCCTTCTCCTCCACCAGGAGCAACCCCGTTCCCGCGTCGCGGAGTTCGGCGAGCAGGCGGAAGATCTCGTCGACCACGCGGGGTGCGAGGCCGAGGGACGGCTCGTCCGCGATCAGTACCTTGGGCGGTCGCTGGAGGAGGGGCGCCAGGGCGAGCATCTGCTGTTCTCCTCCCGAGAGAGAGCCCGCGGTGACCTTGCGTCGCGCGGCGAGGCCGGGGAAGCGGTCGTAGACCGCGTCGCGGGCGTCCCCCTCCGGGAGGTGCAGGGTGAGGTTCTCCTCGATGGTGAGGGAGGGGAAGATGCCGCGGCCTTCGGGGGCGAGGACGACTCCGGCTCGGGAGCGGTGGACGGGGCCGTTCCGCGTGGCGTCCTGCCCGGCTACGTAGATCTGCCCCCTGGTGGGGGTGAGAAGCCCGGCGGCGGCCTTGCACGTCGTGGACTTGCCCGCGCCGTTGGGGCCGAGCAGGGCGACGATCTCGCTGGGGTGGACGGTGAGGGTCACTCCGTGGAGTACGGGGGCGCCGTCGTATCCGGCGTGGACGTCATGCAGGGCCAGGGAGGGCGGGGACTTTTCCCCGCTGTGCCCCATCAGCGCGCTCCGCGCGCGGGCGCCCCTTCCCGGCTGTGACACAGCGGCTCCGCCGCGGGCCGCTCTGGCGCGGGGGCCTTGCATGCCGTCATCACCGGCTTCGCCGAGTTCGTCCTCGAACGCCGGACGGGCTGAAAGATGCCGCCGATGCAGTCGTACCGAAACCGCCGCGCAGTACCCATCCGGATCATTGGCCAGCGCCAACCCCGCCAGCCCGAACAGAATCACCGGCAACTGCACGGACTCCGTCACGTAGTCGGCGACCAAGTGCGGCACGATCGCGAAGACGAGCCCCGCCACCACCGCGAACTGCGGCCTGCGCACGCCTGCGGCCACCACCACCGCCAACCACACGAGCCCCGTCATCGCGGTGAAGTCCGTGGCTGTGATCCGCGTGTTGAACGACGCGTACATCACGCCGCCGAACCCCGCGAGACCTGCCGACAGCGTGAACAGCAGCAGCTTCGTCCGCACCACCGAGACCCCGGAGGCCATGGCCGCCGCCGGCGCGGACCGCACCGCCAGCATCGCCCGCCCCGTGGCCGACCCCCGCAGCGCACTCAGTGCGGCCACGGCAAGCGCCACCAGGACGCCCATCGCCACGCCCATCGCCCGGTCGTCGCTCAGGTCGACAGGACCGAAGACCGCGCGCGGGATCTCCCACCCCGTGTCGCCGTTCCTCAACCACCCCATCTGGAAAAGGACTTGATCGGCGAGGAAGGCCAGGGCAAGCGTGGCCAATGCCAGCGACCGCCCGCCCAGACGCAGTGCGGGCAGCGCGACCAGCGCGCCGAGCACCGCCGCCCCGCACGTCCCCACCAGCGCCGCCGCGATGAACGGCCACCCATGGCTCATCAGGAGCCCCGCCACGAGGGCCGCGCCCGTCACGAACGTCGCCTGCGCCAGCGACACCATCGCGCCCAGGCCCGTCACCACCGTGAACGAGATGAAGACCAGCGAGATCGCCAGGCCCTGCGCGAGGATGCCGCTCCAGAAGGGCGTGGTGACCGTGTAGAAGGACAGCGCGAGCAGCACACCTCCCACGGCCCACGGCCCCCACCTGCGCACCCACGGCTTCCCGGCGAGATAGTCGATCGGCGGCGCGTCCACCGCCGCCGTGCCCGCCGTCCGCTGCCGCCGCGTCATGAGAAGCAGTCCGGCGAAGAGGATCAGGAAAGGAACCGCCGTGCGGAAACCGGTGATCTTCTCCGCGAAGTCCGCGTATCCGGCGACCAGATTCTGGAGCACACCCAGACCGAGCCCGCCCGCGAACGCCAGCGGGATCGACATGAAGCGTCCGAGGACCGCTGCCGTCGCCGACACGAACAAGAACAGCGTGAAGTCGTGCGACGACAGGCCCAGCAAGGGAGTTGCCAGCACACCGGCAAGACCCGCGAGCCCCGACGACAGCATCCACGCCACCGATGAGAGCCGGTCCGCGCTCATGCCCCGCAGCTCCACCAGCGAGCGGTTGTCCACCGCCGCCCGCAGCCGGAGCCCCAGCGGCGTGTGCCGCATCAGGACCCACAGGCCGACCGCGACCACGGCCGTCGCGACCCACGTGATCAGCTGGTCGGAGTCGATGCCGACGCCGTCCATGAGCTGCCAGTTCTTGGCGGGGCTGGGACCGACGCCCGGCAGGCCGAACTGGTTCTCGGCCGGTTTGACGGACGCCCCCGCGTCCTCCAGGAGCTCAACCACCCACAGGCCGAGCGCGGGCAGCGCGACGAGCAGCCCGATCGTCGCCACGATCTGCGCGGTCTCGCCGACCCTCGCCAGCTTGCGGAACATGAGCCGGTCCAGGCCCCAGCCGAGCGCGGGCGCCACGACGCAGACGAGAAGGAGCGCGGTCGGCACGGCGGGCCAGCCGAAGCCGGAGTGGAGTTCGTAGAAGGTGAGCGCGCAGAGGTAGGCGGTGGCGCCGTGTGCGAAGTTGAAGAGCCCGGATGCGGAGTAGGACAGGACGAGGCCCGTCGCGAGCAGCGCGTACAGGGCGCCGGAGACGAGACCGCTCAGCACGAATCCCAGCAGGTCCGACATGGGTGTCGTACCCCCCCTACTTGAAGGGGATGGGTTCGTAGCACTTGAAGGGCGCCGACACCGAGTACTTCCCGCCCTTGAGCTGCACCAGCGCGCCGCAGCCGAACGATTCCTTCTGCCCCTTGGGCAGGCTGCGGTCGCCGACCATCGTGTCCGTGTCGGAGAAGCCGTTCGCCGCCTGCTGGAAGGAGTCGACGGTCAGCTTCTTGCCCGCCTTCCCGGCGATCGAGAGGAAGAGGTCCGCGGACATATAGCCGGTCATCATGTGCATGTTGAGCGGGACGTCCTCGCCCGCGGCCTTCCTGATGTCCGCCTTGAACCGCTTCATCGCCGCGGTGTTCTGCTCGAACGGCTGGAAGGACAGCAGGATGTGCACGCCGTCGAGCGCCTTCTTCGTCGCGCTCTTGGCAAGTAGGCCCGGGTCGTAGTCGGTCGGGTCCGTGATCACGCCCTTGAAGCCGGAGCGCTTGACGGCCGTGAACAGGCCGATGTTGTACGGGGTCTGCATCACGGAGACGACCACGTCCGGCGCCTTGCCGCCGTCCGAGCGCAGGATCTCCTTCGTGTACGCCGACCAGTCGCTGGGCACGGAGGTCGCGGGCACGGTCGACTTGGCGTACGTCACCTTGTAACCGGCCGCGGCGAAGCTCTGCTTGTAGGTGCGGATGGCGAAGGTGCCCGCGTCGTTGTCGTTGGCGAGGATGGCCACGGACTTGCCCTTCGAGCCGTCCGTCACCTTCTTCAGGCCTTCGGGCCAGCTCTGCGTGATGGTGCCGCCGGGCATCGGCACCATGCAGCCGCCGAAGCCGTACATGTAACTCGGGCCGCAGAACGGCGGGATGGTGCCCCAGCCGAACGTGGGGACCTTCTGCTTCTGGAGGAAGTCGGCGCCGGAGAAGGTGACCGAGCTCATCGGCGAGATCGCGAACACCTTGTCCTGCTGGACGAGTTTGCGCGCCGCCGCGAGATTCTTGCCCGGGTCCTGGCCGTCGTCCTCCGCGCCCAGGTAGTCGATCTTCCGTCCGTGTACGCCGCCTTCGGCGTTCGCGCGGTCGAAGCGGGCCTTGGCGCCGAGGTCGGTGTCCTTCTTGCTGTAGCCGCTCGCGGTCGTCATGGAGACGATGCCGCCGACCTTGATGGAGTCGGCGCTCACGCCGCGCACGGAGCCGCCGGCCTTGTCACCGCCGCTCGAACCGCTGCTGTTGGACGCGGAGTTGCAGGCAGTGGCGAGCAGCAGTGCGGCCACGGTGGCGGTGATGGTGCGGATCGATCGCGACACGGGCGAGCCCCCTCCGACGAAGTGAGGGTGATTCTGTGCGTGACCTGATGAACCGTCAATAACTGACGCGGCGGAAATTGATGAACCGTCAGAAACTCGCCCGGCTCACCTCACGCCCGGTACAAGGCCTCGACCTCAGCCGAGTAGGCCGTCTCGATCGCCTTGCGCTTGAGCTTCAGCGACGGGGTCAGCAACCCGTGCTCCTCGGAGAACTGGTGAGCCAGTATCCGGAACGTACGGATCGACTCGGCCTGCGAGACGAGGGTGTTGGCGGCCACCACGGCCCGCCGCACCTCGGTCTCAAGATCCGGGTCGCGCACCAGGTCCGTCGGCGACATCGGCGGCTTGCGGCGCATGTTCAGCCAGTGCTCGACGGCCTCGCCGTCCAGCGTGACGAGCGCCGCGATGTACGGGCGGTCGTTGCCCACCACGATGCACTGCGCGACCAGCGGATGGTCGCGCACCCGCTCCTCCAGCTGCCCCGGCGAGACGCTCTTGCCGCCGGACGTCACCAGGATCTCCTTCTTGCGCCCGGTGATCGTGAGATAGCCGTCCTCGTCGAGCGCCCCCAGGTCGCCGGTGCCGAGCCAGCCCTCGTGCAGGGTCGCGTCGGTGGCCTTGGGGTCGTTGAGGTAGCCCTGGAAGACGTTGCCGCCGTTCAGCCACACCTCGCCGTCCTCCGCGATGTACACGGTGGTGCCGGGGATGGGCTGGCCGACCGTGCCGTAGCGGGTGCGCTCGGGCGGGTTGGCGGTGGCGGCAGCGGTCGACTCCGTCAGGCCGTACCCCTCGTAGATCTGGACGCCCGCGCCCGCGAAGAACAGGCCGAGGCGCCGGTCCATCCCCGAGCCGCCGGACATCGCGTGGCGCACGCGACCGCCCATGGCGTCGCGCACCTTGGCGTAGACGAGCTTCTCGAAGAGCGAGTGCTGCATGCGCAGGGCCGCCGAAGGTCCAGGGCCCGTGCCGAAGGCCTTGGCCTCCATCGCGTCCGCGTACCGCACGGCGCACTCCACGGCCTTGTCGAAGGGCCCCGTCTTGCCGTCCTTCTCGGCCTTGCGCCGTGCCGCGTTGAAGACCTTCTCGAAGATGTACGGCACGGCCAGGATGAAGGACGGCCGGAACGCCGCCAGGTCCGGGATGAGCGCCGCCGCGTTCAGGCTCGGCTGGTGGCCCAGCTTGACCCGGCCACGGACCGCGGCGACCTGCACCATCCGCCCGAAGACGTGCGCGAGCGGCAGGAAGAGCAGCGTCGTCGCCTCGTCGCCGCGCCGGGAGTGGAAGACCGGCTCCCAGCGCTGGATGACCGTGTCCGCCTCGAACATGAAGTTCGCGTGGGAGATCAGACAGCCCTTGGGACGGCCCGTGGTGCCCGAGGTGTAGATGATCGTGGCGATGGAGTCGGGGGTGACGGCGCGGCGGTGGCGGTTGACCACCTCGTCGTCGACGTCCTGGCCCGCACGGTTCAGTTCGTCCACGGCGTCGGCGTCCAGCTGCCACAGCCTGCGCAGCTGCGGCAGCCGGTCGATCACCGAGCCGATCGTCATCGCATGGTCCTCGTGCTCGACCATGGCCGCCGACACCTGCGCGTCGTGCAGCATCCAGAAGACCTGCTCGGCGGATGACGTGGGGTAGACGGGCACCACCTGGGCGCCGACCGTCCAGAGCGCGTAGTCGAAGAGCGTCCACTCGTAGCGGGTGCGGCACATGATGGCGACGCGGTCGCCGAAGCGCACCCCTTGGGCGAGCAGCCCCTTGGCGAGCGTCATCACCTGGTCGCGGAACTCCGCCGATGTGATGTCGCGCCACTCGCCGTCGGTCTTTCGGCCGAGGGCGACGTGGAGCGGATCCTCAAGGGCATGGTCGAACACGACGTCGGCAAGGCCGCCCACCAGCGGCGCCGACGCCAACGGAGGGTTCGTGAACTCGCGCAATGATGCTCCTTGTGGCGCTCCGCACAGCGCCGGTGACGGTACCTCACCGCAGTGCCCTGCGGGAGAGGGGTGACCGACCCCTCGGTACGTACCATCCACGCTGGTCAGCCGGTGAAACCCGGCCACAAGGGGAGAGGCGGGACAGAATACTTACGGTTGAGTAAGTTTCGGTGGCGTAATCTCCACCGAATCTGTACGCAGCGGTTACGGCTGTGACTGTCCTTCGAGGACGCGTCCTGCGGCTGCCGGAACCTTCGCTTCCGGTGTCCCCGTCCCCGTGCCCGTCCCCGCGCCCGGAGCGGTGCGCGCGGACCGCACCATGACGAGAACCGCCACTCCCGCCACCAGACCCACCACGCCCGCGACGACCGCCGCCGCGTTCAGACCGGAGGCGAACGCCGTCCGTACGGCGTGCTCGGACAGCGTGCCACGCACCGCCGACGCGCCGCCGCCCGCGACGGTGTGAGCCGCGTCATGGCCGAGCGAGTCCTGCATGCGCGAGGTCAGCACCGTGCCGAAGACGGCGACCCCGAGCGCGTATCCGAGCTGACGGAAGGTGTTGACCGCGCCGCCCGCCATCCCCGAGTTCGCCTGCGGCACCGCCGCGAGTGCCGCGCCCCCCAGGGCGGGCGAGACCAGGCCGGTGCCGACGCCCGCGAGCGTGAGCCCGGGGATGAGCGCACCCCAGGACGACCCGGCGTCGAGCACCGCGAGGGCGACACCGCCGGCGCCGATCAGGAGCAGACCCACGCCGATCGTCAGGCGCGCGGGCACCCCGTGCAGCAGCCGTCCGCCGACCGCGGCCACGACGAACGAGGTCGCGGCGAGCGGCAGCATGACGAGGCTGCCGGTCACCGGGCTCATGCCGAGCACGGTCTGCAGCCAGATCGAGAGGTAGGGCATCAGGCCGAACGCGGCCGCGTTGTAGCCGATCGCGCCGACCAGTACGCCCGTGAAGGCGGGCATGCGCAGCAGCCTCAGGTCGAGCAGCGGGTGCGCGACGCGGCGTTCGGCGGCCACGAAGGCCGCGAGCGCGAGCACCGAGACCGCGAGGGTCACCACCGTGGGCGTCGACGTCCAGCCCTCCGACCCCGCCCGCACCACTCCGTAGGTCAGCGCGCCCGCGAACAGCGCGAACGTCACCGTGCCCACCCAGTCGACCCGCCGGCCCGCCTGGCCCTTCGACTCCGGCACCACGCGCAGCGTCAGCCACATCGACGCGACGCTCACCGGCAGGTTCACGAAGAAGATCCACCGCCAGCCGGGCCCCTCGGCGAGCAGCCCGCCGACGATGGGTCCAAGGGCCGCGGCGGCCCCGCTGACCGCGCCCCAGACGCCGAGCGCGACCGACCGGTCCCGCCCCTGGTAGGCGGCGCCGAGCAGCGGCAGCGTCGTCGCGAACATCGCGGCGGCGCCGAGCCCCT